>NZ_DAINOE010000008.1:0-63172 GCF_036735525.1 Arsukibacterium sp.
ATCAAAAAGGCTGATAGCTGATTGTATAAATGGAAATTTTGTGGGGATCCCTCAGGACCGCCGCTTTATCACGGGCATTTGCGGCTAAGCCGTACACGGTTTCAGTTGGTACTGCGACCAACTTTCCTTGCTTTAACAATTGCATAGCCGTCTTGATATCATCGGCAATATCAGAGTTTAGCATTAAGGTATTTAGCACAGGGGCTCTCCGGCAAAAAGTAAAATAAACAGCGGCTTTAAGGGTTGCAAAACGGACAATAAGTTGGGTCAGCAAAGGGTTCAGCAGAGGCCTCATACTCGGTGTGACCACAGCAACTTCGCTAAGCCTATCAGAAGAGAGCAATAAACCATGTTGCTCTAAGGCGTCATACACAGCCGCAAAGCCCACTAATCCCTTCACCATTGCACTGCTGAAACTACAAATCCAGCCTTGGCCTTTGTCTTGCTTTTCAAGGTGAGCACGCAGTTGAGCTATTTGATCTGTTTCCAGGTGAAACAAGGGCACAAGGCCTGAGGCCCTGGCAATAATAAAGCGTTGCTTTACGCTATCATACAAACAGAGCAGCTCGTCATCCCAATTAAGTAATCCTGGTACTGGACCGCCGCCAAAACTTCCTTCACTGCCAATTCCCAAAGATAAACCGGTTAATTCACACGCCATTTTTTGCTTTGGTTTTAACACAAGCCAATGGACTTAAGGTTCGCGGGATCTCGCCTGAAAAGCTACCCAGGCTGTCTGTATCGAATAAATCTGTCAGCTGAACCATGATACCCACTTCAGCTAAAGCGGGCGCAACCAAAGGCACTTTATGATGTTTTGTTAAAAAAGCAGCATACTGCAAAGGTTTTGCCTCTTTTTCAGTATCAACTGACGTCAGTGCTGCGGCATTCATAATATTACCCTTGGTTTCATATCTGACAAGGTTAAGGCGCTATGACATCTTTCATTACAACCGTGCTTTGATTAGCTTAACCCCAGCACAGCGGCGCAATTGAAAAAAGTAGTCTCAGACTATTCCGTTTTATCTTTAAATTCACATAAATCTTCAATCAGACAAGAGCCACATTTGGGTTTACGGGCAACACAGGTATAGCGGCCATGTAAAATCAGCCAGTGGTGCACATCCAGTTTAAATTCGGCTGGTACTACTTTTAATAATTTTTGTTCTACCAGATCCACATTAGCACCCACTGCCAGCTTAGTCCGGTTGGATACCCGAAAGATATGAGTATCAACGGCGATAGTCGGCCAGCCAAAGGCGGTATTCAGTACCACGTTAGCGGTTTTACGGCCTACGCCGGGCAGGGCTTCAAGTGCTTCGCGATTTTCCGGCACTTCACCGCCGTGTTGCTCGACTAAGATGCGACAGGTTTTAATGACATTTTCCGCTTTGGTATTAAACAAGCCAATAGTTTTAATATAGTGCTTTACGCCGTCTACGCCTAAATCCAGCATGGCTTGTGGCGTGCGCGCGGCCGCAAACAGCAAGCGGGTGGCTTTATTGACACCCACATCGGTGGCTTGTGCCGATAACAATACGGCAATCAGCAGCTCAAATGGCGAGCTGTATTCCAGCTCAGTGGTCGGCTTAGGGTTTGCATCCCGCAAGCGGCTTAATATGGCGATACGTTTATGTTTATTCATAAATTCAATCTGTTACTGGGCGGCGCCGGTGACTCTGGCGCGGGTAATGCTGCCCGCTGCTACGGCTTCACGTTTTTTAATGGCCAGGTCAATGGCGTTTTTCAGGGCAATCAGTATCCCCATTCCAATAAAGGCGCCTGGCGGCAGCAAGGCTAGCAGAAAATGGCTGTCGACACTAAATAACTCGATACGCAACACACTGGCCCAACTGCCCAGCAGTAAATCGGCACCGTCAAATAGCGTACCCTGACCGAGGATTTCTCGCATAGCACCGAGCGCCATTAGTACCAGTAAAAAACCCAGCCCCATCATAAAGGCATCTATGGCAGAAGGTATAACCGGGTTTTTTGAGGCAAATGCCTCTGCGCGGCCGATAATGGCGCAGTTAGTGACGATTAACGGAATAAAAATGCCCAGTGATTGGTATAAACCAAAGGTAAAGGCGTGCATCAGTAATTGAATAACGGTAACGAAGCTGGCGATGATCATCACAAAAATCGGGATGCGAATTTCTGAGGGTACATGATTGCGGATCAATGACACTACTATATTTGAGCCCATTAACACTATTAAGGTGGCTACACCCAGGCCAATGGCATTGGTCAGCGTAGCCGTGACCGCTAATAATGGGCATAAGCCCAGTAACTGCACCAGCCCAGGGTTATTCTTCCATAGCCCCTGCAGCGTCAGCTCTTTTATTGAGTTCACAGTATATCTCCACAATTTGCCTTTGCATCAGCTAGCTCTGGCTGCAGCTGCACCAATCTGGCCGCACGATAAATGGCATTTATCACCGCCCGGGGTGTAATAGTGGCGCCGGTAAACTGGTCAAACTGACCGCCTTCTTTTTTTACTGCCCAGGCCGCTTTATTAGTTTCAGCTACCGCTTTACCACTAAAACCAAATATCCAGTTATCGCGGCGGCTGTCAATTTTATCACCCAGCCCGGGCGTTTCCTGGTGATTCAGCACCCTGCTGCCCAACACGGTGCCATCCGGGCTTACCGCAACGATAAGATCGATATTGCCACTATAGCCATCCGGGGCGGTGGTTTCGATGATATAGGCGCCAATCACACCCTGCTGACGCCAACGGTAAATCGCCTGTGGGCTGTTGCGGCCTAAAAATTCCGGGGCAGTGATTAAAATACAATCTTGCAGCAGCTCACGCTCAGCTGAGGCATCAGGCAGCACTTCATGCAAAATGGCCAGTTTATTGGCCAGAATTTGCTCAGCAATACGGGGTTGCGTCAGTTGTTGCACCGTGCCAAGAATAGCGACACAGAGCAGGGCGACAGCCGACAGTATCACGGCGTTTTTACTGACAAGTTTTACAAGCATGCATGTTACTCTGTTAGTCGCTGTTAGTCGTTATAAGTAGCAAATAGTTGCTAGGCTCTTTTACCTGAGCTGGCTTTATGGCCATAGGTTCGGGGCCGGGTATAGTAGTCAATTAACGGTACCGCCATATTAGCCAGCAAGATGGCAAAGGCAAAGGCATCAGGATAACCGCCGTATTTACGGATAACAAACACCAGCAGGCCAATCATCATGCCAAAATACAAACGGCCACGATTAGTCGTTGAGGCCGACACCGGATCGGTGGCAATAAAAAACGCCGCTAGCATAGTGGCGCCACTGAATAATTGAAACAGCGGGCTGACATTAGTGTCCGGTGCTGCCAGCCAGCTTACTGCACTGAGTAAAAACAAGCTGCCAATCACCGCAGCCGGGATACGCCAGCTAATCACTTTAAGCTTGATAAGCAAGAGCCCACCCAGTAAATAGGCGAGGTTTACCCACAACCAGCCGGCACCGGCAATGCCATAAAATATCGGCTTTTGCAGACTTTCACCTACCGTTAGTTTTGCCGTTAAATCGGTGCGTACGGTATCCAGTGGTGTCGCCATGCTAATGCCATCGACACCCATTTGTAACTGCGTCAGGCTAAAGCCACTGCAGCTGTACTGGGTGAATACCGCGCAGATGGCATCCAGCGGCGTTAAGCTGACACTTTGCAGTGACAGCGGGGGCAACCATTGCGTCATTTGCACCGGAAAAGAAATAAGCAGCACCACATAGGCAGCCATGGCCGGGTTAAACAGATTATGGCCAAGGCCGCCGTACAGTTGCTTCACAATTACAATAGCAAAGACGCTGCCGACAACCACCAGCCACCAGGGGGCGTAGGGCGGAATAGATATTGCCAGCAGTAAGCCGGTTACCAGAGCACTGTGATCCTGCAAGCGTGGTAAGACCGCTTTACCGCGCAGCCACAACACCGCCGCTTCGGCTAACCAGGCACTGCTAATGGCTAATACGAGTTGTAGCAAAACGCCATAGCCAAATAGCACGGCTTGTACTGCTATGCCGGGCAGGCAGGCCAGTACCACTAACCCCATTAGCTGTGCTGTAGTGCGTTGGTTATGATGATGCGGCGAGCTGGCAATTTTAAAACTCATTATGACGGGGTATCCGATTGTTTTTTAGCTTTAGCTCTGGCGATTGCCGCCAGCACGGCCGCTTTGCGCGGATCAACAGCTGCCGGTGCGGCAATATCCGTTGGTGTATCATCCGTTTGTGTATCATCCGTTGTCTCAGCGCTTGCTGCCGCCTGAGCTTTCGCCGCCGCTTTAGCACGCTGATAGGCCAGTGCTTGTTGTTTTTTGGCTTCGCGTTGTGCCTGAATGTCTGCCTGACTGGCCTCAGTTTGCACCGCCACCGCTAGCGGCTCAGCTGTGCTTTGCTCTGCCAGCTTAGCGGCTTCAGCGACCTTAGCCGGCTGCTCTGCTGCAGCCTGCTTCGCTTTAATTCTGGCCAGCGCCGCTGCTACAGCATCACTGGCGCCAGCTGCTTGCTGCTGTTGTTGGCGCGCCGCAGCCAATTGCTGATTACGTTCGGCTCTCAGTTGCTTTTCCTGCTCTAAGCGGGCATTACGTGCTTCAAAGCGCGCCTTGGCTTGCTCAGCTTTAATGGCATCATGTTGCTGCTCGCGGATCTCGGCTTTGGCTACCCGGTAATATTGTACCAATGGAATTTCACTGGGGCAGACATAAGCGCAGGCACCGCATTCTATACAATCAAACAGGTTATAGTCCTGTAGTTTTTCGCTATCCTTCGCTTTGCTGTACCACAACAGTTGTTGTGGTAATAAGCTGGCCGGACAGGCATCAGCACAAGCGCTACAGCGGATACAGTCCATCTCAGGCTTAGCCGCCGGTAGCTCGGCCGCGGTTGGCGCTAAAATACAGTTTGTGGTTTTCACTACTGGCACCCGTAAATCGGGCAGAGCGAAACCCATCATAGGCCCGCCCATGATTACCCGTTGTGCCGGTTCCGGGCTAAATCCGCAAGCGGCTAATAAATCTGCTACTGGGGTGCCTAATAAAGCCAGGACATTCTGGCTTTGCTGCAAGGTATCACCAGTGACAGTCACTACCCGTGAGATCAGTGGTTGATCATCCAGCACCGCCTGAGCGATCGCAAAAACGGTGCCGATATTTTGCATTACTATACCAATATCTATCGGCCGCCGCCCGGTGGGCACTTCTTTGTTTGTGAGCAGCTGAATAAGTTGTTTTTCGCCACCTGACGGATATTTAGTCGGTACCTGGCGTACCAGATAATCCTCACGTTGGCTGCAGGCTGCGATCAGTGCTGCAGTCGCCGCGGCTTTATCATCTTCAATACCAATCAAAACAGCTTTTGGATTCAGTAACCTGAATAAAATATCAATGCCTTTGACGATAGTCGTCGCGGCTTCCTGGATCAGCACATCATCGGCGCTGATATAAGGTTCGCACTCTACGGCATTAATGATCAGATAATCAATGGGCTGAGTCAGGCCCGCTTTCAAATGTGTAGGGAAACCAGCGCCACCCATACCAGCAATACCACTATCCTGAATACGCTCTAACAGCGTGTGCGGCTCAGTAGTGGCCAGATTGAGCGGATGGCGTTCACGCCATTGCTCGAGACCATCAGGTTGCAATATCAGCATAGGCTCTGCTATGGCAGAAGGATGCGGGCTGACATGCTCGGTTATAGCAGTGATAGTGCCAGACGTAGGGGCATGGACGGGCACGGCCATTGAATTATCTGCACTGGTCAGTGCCTGGCCTTTTAATACCTGCTGGCCAACGCTGACTAATAAGGTGCCCGGCACGCCTATGTGTTGGCGCAGCGGAATATACAACCGCTCTGGAAGCGGTAGCACGGCAATAGGCCGCGAGCTGGTGTGTTTTTTGTGGGTAGGAGGGTGAATACCGCCATGAAAGTCCCACAGCGTACCGGCTTTAATTTGCTGAAATAAACTGGGCACTGCCTTTACTCCACTATCTTAACGGCGATGGTATTAAGATCCCATTTCCAGCGCTCAGGGGTGGGCGCTAACGGAACCATATCAATACAATCTACCGGGCAGGGTTCAACGCACAGATCACAGCCGGTGCATTCATCAATGATCACCGTATGCATTAATTTTGATGCGCCGACAATGGCGTCCACCGGACAAGCCTGAATACATTTAGTACAGCCAATACATTCGTCTTCACGGATATAGGCCACTCTTTTAATTGCTACCTGTTGTGCTTCATTCAGCGGCTTGGCTTCTACCCCCATTAAATCGGCTAGTTTACGAATAGTGGCATCGCCCCCCGGCGGGCATTTATTGATATCATCGCCATCAGCAATGGCTTGTGCATAAGGTCGGCAGCCGGGATAGCCGCATTGTCCACACTGAGTTTGCGGCAGTATATCGTCAATCTGCTCGACCAGCGGATCCGATTCAACCTTAAAGCGAATCGCTGCATAGCCCAGTAAACCACCAAAGATCAACGCCAGTACGCCTAACGCCAGCAATGCCGTCAGTAAGCTCATAACTGGGTTACCAAGCCACTAAAGCCCATAAAGGCTAATGACATCAGGCCTGCGGTGATCATGGCAATGGCAGCACCTTTAAAAGGCAAAGGCACATCGGCAGCGGCCAGTCGTTCACGCATAGCGGCAAAAAGCACCAGCACTAACGAAAACCCTGCTGCAGCGCCAAAGCCATAGACCAAGGAGGAGATAAAATTATGACTGGCATTGACGTTAAGTAGGGCCACACCTAATACTGCACAGTTTGTGGTTATTAAAGGTAAGAAAATACCCAGTAACCGGTAGAGTGTTGGGCTGGTTTTGTGTACCACCATTTCAGTAAATTGTACCACGACCGCTATCACTAAAATAAAGCTTAAGGTTCTCAGATAGCTTAGCGCCATTGGCGCCAGAATATAGTTGTCGACCAGATAGCTCAGTACAGACGCCAATGTCAGTACAAAGGTGGTGGCCAGTGACATGCCAATAGCAGTCTCCAGTTTGGAAGACACGCCCATAAAGGGGCAGAGGCCAAGGAATTTTACTAATACAAAATTATTGACCAGCACAGTGCTAATCAATAACAACAAAAATTCGGTCATAGAGTCACTTTAACTAAAGTAGGGCCTTAACCAGCGCAAGGCCTCTATTATGCAGCCATGTAAAGTTGGATACAACCAAACAAAAAGTAAGGGTTTTTTAGCACAACCGCAGCCTGGGCTGCGGTTGTCATGCTTAGATTACACGGCCAGAGGCCTTGCTAATTAAATAGGTGTGGGTTTACCTATATAGTAACCCTGATTACCGTCAATAAATAATGATTCAAGCATATGCTTTTCTTCTTGCGTTTCAACGCTTTCGGCAAATACACCTACACCAATACGGTGTGCTAAATCTATCATTAGACGCATAAAGTATTGGTTGTTTTTATCATCATCAATATGGCGGGTATAGCTGCCATCCATCTTCACAAAGTCAGGTTTAAGTTCACGGAAGAATTTGAAGGAGGTAATACCGACACCAAATTTTTCAACGGTAATACGAGAGCCGGCACGGTGAACCATATCAATAAAACGTTTAGAGGTTTTAAGGTTTTGTTGTAAGCCGAATTCACTCACTTCAAAAATTAAACGCGACGCAATATGCGCATCTTTTAACAAACGTCTTTCCAGCCAGATAATAAACTGATCATCATGCACACAACGGGCTGATATGTTCAGACCAAAATATTGATCCTGTAAATTTTTGTTTTTTATGGTAGTCAATGCCGTTTCAATTATTAGCCTGTCAACAGCAATAATTTTATCCAGTTTTTCTGCCATAGCTAAAAAGGACGCAGTAGGCAGCACCTGATTCTCAACGGTTTTAAAACGCACTAATACTTCGGAGTAGGCTTTAGCTGAGCGGTTTGAAGGCTGGATAAGTTGTACTAATAAACTAATACGGTTATTGGTCAACACATCTTCAATCACATTGCGCCAGTTTTGGTTGCCATAGCTGCTGCTGGACATATCAAGGCCAGCGGATTCTTTTTGAATATGCCAGGCATTACTTTGTTTAGTTTGCGCTAAACTGATCGACGTATCGGCGATGGCTAATAATTCACCCAGTGCTTTGCCACTCTCATAGGTGGCTAGACCGGTATAGGCTACAGAATCAAGCTCAGATAATTTTTGATATTCGTTAAAGCGACTTTGCAGTTGCAGGGCAAAGTTTTCTGCTTCTTTTGACGTAATACGGGGTAACAGAATAGCAAAATCAGAACTATTTAACCTGAACACCCGGCTGGCGTTGTAGGTATCAGCCACTTTATTAATGATGGTCGATACTTCTTTAATATATTCGTCACCTTCCTGATAGCCACGGGTCTGATTCAGGCCTTGTAACTCAGTGCAGCGGGTAATAGCAAAAACCCCAAATTCATTTTGCTCTGACAATTTAAATTGTTCTTCATAAAACTGTACAAAACGATTGCGGTTAGGTAAGCCAGTGACAGGATCTTTGTAAGCTTCTTCAGCAATTTGTTGAGCACTGGAGGTCATGTCTTTAAATTGCTTTTGACTGAAACTGGCCAGTTTTTGCAGCGCCAGATTAATATCAGCAAACTCATCGGGCAGAGATTGCCAGTCAGGCTGCGTTTTTAAAGGATCTTTGATAAAGCTGTCAATCAATGAGTTGATTGATTCAGTTGTGCGGCGGTAACTACGACTAAGGCTACCACGGGCAAATAAAATAGGAATCCACCCAAGTAAAAAAGGCAGTAACACTAATACCAGTGCAAATTGTTGCAACAAGACTAAAGAAGATTGATGATTTAATTGGTAACTCAGTAGGATGTCTTGCTCAGTATTACGAATTGTCTCGGGTCTGAAACTACTACCCGCTTTTTCAAGTAGCCAGAACATTAGGGCAGCTTGACGTGGCGGGCTGTTTTGTTCATGTAACACAGTGCCATCAAGTTGACTTATACGAAGATTACTAAACTGAAAACTGCGGTCCAGTTGCCGGCTCAATATTTTCGGGTCTCCACTTAAGTGATGACTTATCACTTGCTCAATTGCAACTCGACTGTCCCGCTCACGATTATCGAGCAGTTTTTGCGTGTAAAACACCAGAGTGATAAGCAAAGTAATAACCAGAATTACTGCAGCGAGTAATTGGGCAAGAAGCAGGGATCGAAATATTCTCATAAGCGCTGACCACCAGACATAACCAGTTTCCTTGTCTTTATGCTTAATATAGTTTACCTATAGCATAATAAACGCTAATTAAATCAAATAAAACCTTAGAAATAAATAAATAACGCTAAATAAGCAGAAAAATACAAGATTTAGCTGTGGCTCCCCAGACTGGACTCGAACCAGTGACCTACGGATTAACAGTCCGCCGCTCTAACCAACTGAGCTACTAGGGAATAGAAAAGAAAAATACAGAAGTTACTTTGGCTCCCCAGACTGGACTCGAACCAGTGACCTACGGATTAACAGTCCGCCGCTCTAACCAACTGAGCTACTAGGGAACAGCATTCAACGGGGCGCAATACTAATGCCAGCCATGCACCCTGTCAACAGTTAAGCAGCGGGATTTTTAACTGTAGGGTTTAGTTGTCTAGACTTTAAACAAATGCCGCTCAGTTCTGCTGCACACAACAAATTTTACCGGCTTTGCAACAGGCTTATCCAGGCAAAGTTGGCAATGCTAATATAACGCTAAGTCAATGATTGTCAGGGTACGGTTAAGTTACCCACAGAAGCTGTGGATAAGTCTGTGAATTAGCGGTTGCAAGTAACGGCAAAGCCTTAATTTCATTGGTCTGGAACTGCGTCAATACATTAAATGAAAAAAATATTACTGTTATTATTCAGTGGGTTATATAATTTGGCTGTAAAAGCCGCTTTGTCGAATTTTACTAAAAGTGGCACATATTAAGCAGGGTGCGAATTGTGCACTAAAATGTGATTTTTTCTGCAAAGCGCTCTCAGCTGCAGGATTAACGGCTTTTTCCAGCGACTGCATAGTATGCCGCTGGCATTTTCTCTACAATAGCCAGCATGATGACATCACGGTTACCCTATGACTGCCGCTCACTCTGCCACTAACCCCCTGTTACAGGGCGACATAGAACCCACTTTACGCCAACTGACCTTGCCGGTGCTGGCAGGTATGCTGACACTGATGAGTTTTAATCTGGTTGATACGTTTTTTATCAGTATGTTGGGTACTCAACAATTGGCTGCAGTCAGCTTTACCTTTCCGGTGACCTTTAGTGTGATCAGTCTGGTCATTGGCTTAAGCATTGGTACTTCCGCGGTCATTGCCAGGGCGCTGGGCGCTGGTCGGCAACATGATGCCCGGCATGATGGCTTAACGGCAATCTGGCTGGGAACTTTGCTGGTCGCGCTGCTGGCGTTGTTGTGTTATCTGTTGCTCGACCCGATGTTTGTTTTGCTGGGTGCGGATGCGAACATACTGCATTATATCCGCCAGTATATGCTGATCTGGCTGGCAGGCTCAGTGCTATTAGCTATACCGATGCTGGGAAATGCTATTTTGCGGGCAGCGGGGGAGACCAAACTGCCAAGCATCATTATGGCCAGTGGCGGCCTGGTTAATGCCCTGTTAGACCCGCTGCTGATTTTTGGTTGGGGGCCCATTCCGGCCATGGGTATGCAGGGTGCTGCACTGGCCTCAGTCGTTGCATGGCTAAGCAGTTGTGGTTTAATTATTTACTTGTTGGTATGGCGTCGCCAGCTAGTGTCTTGCCGTTGGCTCAGTGTCACCGAGTTTGTTAATCGTAGTCGTAAAATTTTACGTATTGGTTTACCTGCCGCAGGGGCTAATATGCTGACGCCATTAGCGATGGCGGTGATCACGGCCATAATGGCGACCTATGGTGCTGAAGCTGTGGCGGCCTTTGGTGTGGGCATGCGTATTGAGAGTATTGTTTGTCTGGTGGTGTTGGCCTTATCGATGACACTGCCGCCTTTTATTAGCCAGAATATGGGGGCAGCCCAGCTTAGCCGTGTACAACAGGCCTATAAACTGTGTTGCCGTTTTGTCTTGCGATGGCAGTTACTGCTATATGTGCTACTGGCGATGCTGGCCTGGCCGCTGGCTGATATTTTTACTGATAACCCGCAAGTAGCCAGCTATATTCGCTGGTTTATCTGGGTTATGCCATTAGCATATGGGTTGCAAGGAGTGATTATATTAACCAATTCCTCCTTTAATGCCATGCATTTACCGGCCAAGGCAGTGTGGCTGAGTATTTTCAGGTTGTTTATCTGTTATGTGCCGCTGGCCTGGCTGGGAGGCGTGTTATTTGGTGTGATGGGCGTGTTTATCGGTTGTGTACTGGCGAATGTGCTGATTGCCAGCGTAGCTTATCGTTGGTTTAACAGGGTGATGCAGAGTCACATGGCGGCCCCCGCAGTCACAGAGCAGGAGAGCAGGTTAATATGAGCAGGGATTTTGAATTAGTATCTGACTATCAGCCTGCGGGCGATCAGCCTGAGGCCATAAGCAAGTTAGTGGACGGCTTGCAATCAGGCTTAGCCCATCAAACCTTATTAGGCGTCACTGGCTCGGGTAAAACCTTTACCATGGCAAATGTGATTGCCAGGGTAAACCGGCCGACCTTGATTATGGCACATAACAAAACGCTGGCGGCGCAGCTGTATGGCGAGATGAAGGCGTTTTTCCCGCAAAATGCGGTAGAGTATTTTGTCTCTTATTACGATTACTATCAGCCCGAAGCCTATGTGCCCTCGACCGATACCTTTATCGAGAAAGATGCCTCGGTCAATGAGCATATAGAGCAGATGCGTTTATCCGCCACTAAGGCGCTGATGGAGCGGCGCGATGTTATTATTATTGCCTCGGTCTCAGCTATATACGGCCTTGGCGATCCGGAATCGTACATGAAGATGCTGCTTCACCTGAAACAGGGTGATATTGTCGATCAGCGTTTTATCTTAAGGCGTTTAGCCGAACTGCAGTATCAGCGCAATGATATTGAGTTTCAGCGCGCCAGTTACCGGGTGCGCGGCGATGTGATTGATATCTTTCCTGCAGAATCAGATGACATCGCGGTACGGGTAGAATTGTTTGATGAGGAAATTGAACGCATCAGCCTGTTTGATCCCTTAACCGGTGCTGTGGAAAAAGTGGTAACCCGCTATACGATTTATCCTAAAACCCACTATGTGACGCCACGTGAAAAAATTCTGGCGGCAGTAGATAATATTAAAGTAGAGCTGGCCAGCCGGCGGGCAGATTTACTGGCCAACAACAAGCTGGTTGAAGAGCAGCGGCTGGCGCAACGCACTCAATTTGATATTGAGATGATGGTGGAGCTGGGTTATTGCTCTGGTATTGAAAATTATTCCCGCTATTTATCCGGCCGCGCTAATGGCGAGCCGCCACCGACGCTGATGGATTATTTTCCGGCGGATGGCCTGATGTTTATCGATGAATCGCATGTGACCATTTCACAAATTGGCGCTATGTATAAGGGCGATAGGGCACGCAAAGAAAACCTGGTGAATTATGGTTTTCGCTTGCCCTCGGCACTGGATAACCGGCCGCTTAAATTCGACGAATTTGAAGCCATTGCGCCGCAGCGAATATATGTGTCGGCTACGCCGGCAGATTATGAGCTAAGGCAATCTGATGGTGAAGTCGTCGAGCAGGTGGTGCGACCAACCGGCCTGGTCGATCCACAAATTGAAATACGGCCAGTGGCCAGCCAGGTTGATGATTTGATGTCAGAAGCGACGCTAAGAGCACAGCGTGGTGAGCGGGTGCTGGTGACTACCCTGACCAAAAAAATGGCTGAGGCGCTGACGGAGTACCTGCATGAGCATCATATTCGTGTGCGCTACCTGCATTCTGATATTGATACTGTTGAGCGGATGGAAATTATCCGTGATTTGCGCCTGGGGGTCTTTGATGTGCTGGTGGGTATAAACTTATTACGTGAAGGCCTGGATATCCCGGAAGTGTCTCTGGTGGCTATTCTGGATGCGGATAAAGAGGGCTTTTTGCGCTCTGAGCGCTCGCTTATTCAGACCATGGGACGGGCGGCTCGTAATTTAGCTGGCAGAGCCATCTTATATGCCGACAGGATCACCGGCTCGATGAAACGGGCAATAGATGAAACAGAGCGGCGGCGTAGTAAACAACAAGCCTTTAATGCATTGCATGGCATTACCCCTACAGCTATCAGAAAAAAAGTAGCGGATGTCATGGATTTAGGGCAACAACCTTTAGCGCCAGGGTTATCGGCGTATAAAGTTGCCTCTACTGCAGCCAGTTACAAAGCGCTGTCACCAGCGCAGTTAAGCAGCCAGATTAAACAATTGGAGCAGCAAATGCTGCAGCATGCTAAAGATTTAGAATTTGAACAAGCCGCGGCGCTGCGTGATCAGGTGATGGCATTAAAACAGCAGTTGCTGCAGTGACCAACTAGTTGAATAAACTCACAAAGCCTTACAATTTGTTACGAAGCTACGCCTGTAAGTTCAGTTATCATTCAGCTGGAGTTGTTAGCATGCAGCCACATCTTAGTCAGGTCATTTTATAAAGGAACATTATGAAACTTGCTACTTTAACCTCCTTGCTAGCTTTTTGCTCCGCCAGCGCTCTGGCCACCAGCTACCAGCATGAAACCAAAGTTGATTATCTGTGGGGTGACTTACTGAATACTGAATTTAATTCCAGCGTATTCAGCCAGCAATTTCATTTTACCCCGGTCAGTGTAAACAGTAATGCACCCTTTGCTGAAGCCGCCTTTATCAGCCGCACTAGCAGTGTCTTGCTGGGTTATCAACGCTCGCGCTTTGATTTTGGTGATGAGGGCAAAAGCACAGCCAGCAGTTGGGCGCTGGGTGGCGAATATCGCAGCCTGAACCATAATTTTTCATGTATCAGCCCTGGCCACAGAGGTGAATAACAGCAGTGATCGTCAGCTTGATACCAGCCTGGGTTATTACGTTGATCGCAATTGGTTAGTCACCTTTGATATTGAGCACACTCGTCCAGGTGATAGCGGTAGCAGTACTCAGTTTGGTGTGAGCAGTAAAACATTGCTGGCATTGGATACCGGTGATTACCTTAATATTGAAGCCAGTTATATTGACCTGCGTGGCACTAACAGCAGCCGTTTTGCCGTAGCAGGTGATTATTACTTTGGTAAAACCTTTGCACTGGGTATGGAATACCAGTGGTTATCTAAAGGTATATTCAGCACCGATGCCGATGCGGTAACTATGCGCAGCAGCTGGCATGTATCACCCAAGATGGCGTTAAATGCTGCTGTGACTTTTGACAGTCTGGATACCGGCGATGATCTGTTTCAACTGGGCCTTAACTTCCGCTTTTAAGCTGGCCTTGCATGTATAAAAAACCGCCTTTGCTGGCGGTTTTTTGTTAGATCAAACATAAGTTGCCTCTGGCTATTCTGTCAGGGGTAACACATCGACGGCCACTGTCAGTTGATGCTCACCATTACCCTGCAATAAGCCTTTTAACGGTACTACATCGGCATAATCACGACCAAAGGCTACTGTCAGATGTTGTTCATCGGCCAGCAGGTTATTAGTAGGGTCAAAATCAATCCAGCCCAATGTCGGGTCAAATACGGCAAACCAGGCATGGGAGGCATCGGCACCGACCAGCCTTAGCTGGCCTTCGGGTGGCCGGGTTTCCAGATAACCGCTGACATATCGGGCCGGAATACCCACTGTTCTGAGGCAGCTAATAGCCAGCTGGGCAAAGTCCTGGCAGACGCCGCGTTTGTGACTTATTACTTCGCTGAGTGGCGTCACCACAGTACTAAATTCGGGATCGTACTGAAACTCACTAAAAATATACTGATTTAATGCCTGCGTTAGTTGCAGGATATTTTGCCCCTGTTGCAACAGTGGGCTAATCAACGCTTTAGCTTGTGCCAGCAATGGGATCAACTGGCTGGCATTCAAACAAAGTCTGGCTTGCAGAGCGTTGACATCAAACTGGCTTGCCAGATAGTGTTGCAACTGATTCAGACTGGCGCCTTGCTGAATGTTTAACACATTGTGTCTTGGTTGCACACGAACAATGCTGCTGGCGGTAACCGCCAGTTGCTGATGTGGGCGTTGTAGATGGATAAAATGCTGAATGTTCCCAAAATAATCGACACGTTGTTGTAGTGCTGAAGGTTGTGGCTCAACCGTCAGCGCCGTTTGCAGTACCTGTTGATAGGGTAACTGGCGCGGTGTTATACAGGCCAGGTTGTAGCTATTGGCAACCGCTTGCGGGTAACAATATTGGGTGAGGTGGCGCAACTGGTATTTCATGTTAAAAACGCTGCCACTGATTATGTAAATCGACATGGCTGAAATACGACAAGGTAATACTGTCTGACAACTGGCGTAGCCGCAATTGTAATTGCAATAATAGCTGGCTTAACTCTGGTGTCGCTTGTTGGCGTTCATCAAACAGCAGTTGTGGATCAGTCTGCTGTAACAAGGCCTGCAATTCGCTGGCCAGCTGGCTTTCATTTCCCTGGCGCAGGGCAGTGTCATTAACTGAAAATTGCTGCGGCGGCAATTTTTTAACCTGATGCAGTAATACGCTACACTGGTAGGCTACCGAGCGTGGCGTACTGCCATCCAACAATAATAAGTCAACTATAGGTAACGGGTGCAAAACACTGTGATAGCGGCGGCGATAGGTCAGCATGGTATCGGCCATTCGTAACAGCGCCTCAAGCAAACTGGCACCGGGAGTGCACTGACAAAATATGGAGTGCAGTAAGCCACAGGTTTGTAACGCCCGTTCCAGGTGCTGGCCAGTATCCATAAAGCGTAAGCTGTGTGTGCGGCTCATGGTTTCGTTGTTAATGCCATAAATCGCCGTTTGCAGCAGGATAATCTCATCGAGTGTGCGCAAAAGCGCGGCCGGTTGCTGCCAGTCTGGCTGTGCTGGCCAGCTATAAACTGCATGTTGCAGTTTGTCTAGCACATACCAGGTATCCTCACCAAAGTATTCCCGAACAGACTGTGCATTAAACAGCAGATTTTTTAATATGGCGACCAGACCTTGCGGATTGTTAGCGCTAAACAGCGGTTCAAGTAATAACGTCACGCTGGCATCTGGCGCGGGCGGGGCACCATTGGCCAGTAGGCAGAATTGCAGTAATATCCTTGCATCCTGCTGGCCTTGAGCCTTATCGTCACTACTTAACAGAGGTAAGGCTGCACGGAGCGCCCGGCAAATTAAATTTAACCGCTCATTGTAACGGCCCAGCCAGAATAAATGATCGGCGACTCTGCTTGGCAAAAGTCCGGCCTGGCGGGATAGGATGATTTGCTTACTGGCGCTTGGTAATAAACTGTTACTCTGAGTTTTTTCGGCGAGAACCCAGACATCCTTGGCGTTAAATTGCTGATTAAACCCCTGACCTAAGGACGTTTGTAAGTTATGCGGATTAACATCGGTGCGTCCCAACGCACCTGGGAGTACTTCAATATGTTGGTGATGATCCCGCAAGCTAAATAACCGCATAGCAGCGGCCTGCGGTTGCAGCTGCTCAGTAACTGACCAACAGGGTAATTGGCTTAATGGCAAGATTTGCCTGGCGATATAAGCTTGTGGCTGCTGGCTGACTTGCTGCCATAAGGTGGTCAGTTCATTGCTGGTTAACCGGGCAGGAATAATCTGGTTATTGCTGATTAAATGCTGCAAACAATAGTGTTCTGGCTGCTGTTTTACTGTTGCCAGAGCTTCAGCCATGCCACACCATAAGGCATTGACTGTTGGCAGCTGTAATGGCTCGCCCAGTAAAAACTGACAGGCTTCTGCTATAAAAGGTAGCAGGGCGCCGGACTCAAGCAGTGCTGTACCCGGTGGGTTAGCACAAAACAGCTGTTGCTGACGAATACTTTGTAATAAGCCGGCACAGCCGCTGCTGGCTGCCGCTAATTCCAGTGGATCGCAGCTGTTGTCCTCAAGATAGCGCATTATACTGTGCACTGACTGCAAACCACTTAAGGTTTTCAACCATAATTTGCCATTTTTAAACATCAGATCTGCACCATGTACCAGCGCAATATCCAGATAATTGGCTAAAAAGGCATGCTCAAAATAGGCGGTGTCGCGCTGTTGATGAGTTAACAATGCAGCCAGTTGCTGTTGCTGACTGCCTTCTGCCGGCTGTTGCAGCAGTTGCTGTAACTGCCGGAAAAAGCCCGCCAGTTGGCTTTTTTTAACCTGATTATTTAATTCAGTGGTGGTGTTATTAAACGCCAGCCGATGCTCCAGTACATGGCCAAGTCCGGCGGGCATCTGGCTTAGATCATTGTATACACAGAACTGCCCGTTACTGTTACGGCCAATATCGCAGGCCAGCAGTGAAAGCCAGCCCTGATCATCAGTTAAGCCGGCGCAGGGCAGTAAAAAACTCGCATTCAGATAAATGACATCGGCCGGTATAATGCTATGCTGCAGTAATTGCTGCGGACCATATAAATCGGCCAGTATCGCATTTAGCAAGGTGTGGCGCTGCGCCAAACCGCTTTCCAGGCTTTGCCATTGCTTGCTGTCAATTAACCAGGGCAGTAAATCCAGTTGTCGTGCTGAGTTATGCCAGGGGTCGACCGCAGCACCATTCTCCCGCAGTTGATGCTGTAATTCGTTATGTAACTGGCTTAGTTGGCTATGGCTTTGCTGATGCCACCACTGCTCTATTGCCTGCCATTGCGGTAGCTTATGCCAGTGTTGCTGCTCGCTGTAATTTGGCTGCGCTACGGTCGTTGACATAGGGTTCCTGTGCTTTGGTTCATCAAGCTGAAAGCTGCTGTTGGCGCTGGCTATCGTCGGGGTCAACTATCACCTGATGCAGAGTAATAATACCGGCCTGGATCTGATCAATCAGCAAGTGCAGTTGTTCAGTGGAAAGTTCAGTCAGGGGTTGCTCTTTTAACATTGCCTGTAAGCTATGCAACTGTTGTAAAATCTTAGCTGCATGTGGCAGCCCCCGGCCAGAGGCCGCTACCCGGTTTAAACAATAAGCAATGGATCTGGGAAAATCTGCATAGGTTAACAGGTAATCTATGGCGTCTACATCACCGCTTTGCTCAGCTACATAATAATGATATGACTCTATGCCGCCCAGCGCATTAAGAATAGAGGTCCAGCGAAATTTAGGGCGTTTAATCTGGGTTGGTTGCAGTTGCTGCAGTACCAGTACGTCCATAATGCGGGTGGTCATATCTGCACGCTCCAGCAGGCGGCCACTGTTAAACAGGTCAAAAGCGTCACCACGTAACATTACACCGTCCAGCACGCCGACTACCATCTGACAGCGGCGGCTGACTTCGGTCATCAGGTTATAGCGGTGCTGCCGGCCTTGTAGCTGCTGACAATGTTGTTGCAAAAACAAATCCAGTTTATTCAGTTCTTCCCACATATCTCTGGGAATCAGCTGGCGCACGGTGCGGGCATTAAATTTTAACTGGCTGCAGGTATAACGAATAGAGACAGTGCTGTCTTTATTGCTGATTAAATGTGCCATCACGGCATTTTCAATACTGATTTGCTCTGGCTTGGCATCTGCTGGCAGTGGGTATGCCGCCAGCGCCTCTGTACTATTCAGTCCCATTACGTCCAACAGTACTGGCCAGCTGAATTTAGTATCTTTATGACTATCTATCAGCAGATGACTGGTGGCATTCACCAAGCGGGCGGTATTATCTAAACGCTCCAGATAGCGACCTAGCCAGAAAATATGATCTACGGATTTTAAAAGCATGTGTTATACCTCATCATTGATGATCCAGGTGTCCTTGCTGCCACCGCCCTGGGATGAATTAACCACTAATGAATCTTTCACCAGCGCCACCCGACTTAAGCCGCCTGTGGTGCAATATAGCTCTTTGCCTTGCAGTATAAAGGGGCGCAGGTCCAGATGGCGTGGCTCTAACACTCCACCGCACAAGGTTGGTGCGGTGGATAAATTCAGCGTCGGCTGTGCAATAAAGTTACGCGGGTTGGCGTTAATGGCCTCTGCCATTTGCTGCTGCTCGGCCAGGGTTGAGCGCGGCCCGATTAAAATGCCATAACCACCTGATTCGTTTGCCGGTTTTACTACCAGTTTATCCAGATTAGCCAGTACATAACTTTTTTGCTTAGCATCCAGGCATAAAAAGGTTTCTACATTATCTAACAGTGGCTTTTCGCCCAGATAATACTCAATAATTTGCGGCACAAAGGCGTAAATCACTTTATCGTCAGCTACCCCTGAACCAGGGGCATTCGCAATGGCCACATTGCCTTTACGCCAGGCTTCAATTAAGCCTGCGATGCCGAGCATTGAATCGGGCCGAAAGGCGAGGGGGTCAATAAACACATCATCCACCCGGCGGTAAATTACATCTACCCGCCGTTTACCGCGCAGGGTTTTTAGCCAGACGATGTCATCTTCGACATACAAATCATGGTTTTCTGCCAGCGCTATGCCCATTTGCTGAGCTAAAAACGTATGCTCAAAATAGGCGGAATTGTAGATGCCCGGTGTTAACAGCACGATACAAGGCACTTCACCCTCACGCGGTGACAGCGATGCCAGCATTTGCCAAAGTTGATGGGGATAGTCATCTACCGGGTAAATGGTCGAGTCGGCAAACAATTCCGGAAAAACCCGCTTCATTACAGTTCGGTTTTCCAGCATGTAAGATACGCCAGAGGGCACGCGTAAATTGTCCTCCAATACCAGAAACTTGCCACTGCCGTCACGCACTAAATCGGTGCCACATATATTAGCCCATGCTTTAAAACGGGGCGAAACGCCCTGGCAGGGCTGCAGATAATTACGTGATTGCAGCACCAGCTCGGCTGGCACTATGCCTTGTTTGAGGATTTTCTGCTCGTTGTACAAGTCATCAATAAACAGATTCAGTGCTTGCAGGCGCTGTTTCAGGCCATCACTGGTATGTTGCCATTCGCTGCTGGGAATGGTACGAGGCATCACATCTAACGGCCAGGCACGGTCGATGTTGTCGCCATCGGCATAGAGCGTAAAACAGACACCCATGTCGCTAATGGTCTGATTTATCTGAAGTTGTCTTTGAGTTAGTTCGCTTGGTCCGTGTTTATCAATAAAGCGCGCTATGGCAACGGCGGGGCGGCGAATACTGCCACTGTGACTGACCAGTTCGTCAAAACAATCTGCTGTAAGCGGATACCCCCCCTGGGTAAAACTCTTTAAACTCATCGGCAACTCCTTGCATTACACAGTATCAGTTATCGGAAAGAACCATTAACTTTAGCAAGGGTTATGCCATAGCGTTATTTCTAGCGTCTGGCTACACTACTCCTTATGTTCAGCAATTCATAGAAAACAAAAAGCCCCGCCGGTTTGCACCGGCGGGGCTTTTTTAACGCGCGCTTACTGCTTAGTTTTTAGCAGCGGCAGCTTTCTTTTCTTTTTCTTTCTGTATCACAGCTTCCGACACGTTAGACGGGCACGGTGCGTAGTGTGAGAACTCCATAGAGAACTGACCACGGCCAGAGGTCATAGTACGCAGAGTACTGATGTAACCGAACATCTCAGACAGTGGCACGTCGCCTTTGATTCGTACGCCAGTGACACCCGCTTCCTGGCCAGAGATCATGCCACGACGACGGTTTAAGTCACCGATAACATCACCTACGTGATCTTCAGGGGTGAACACGTCAACTTTCATGATTGGCTCAAGTAACTGCGCGCCGGCTTTAGGCATGGTTTGACGGAAAGCACCTTTAGCAGCGATTTCAAAGGCGATGGCTGATGAGTCAACGGCGTGGAAACCACCGTCGAAGACTTCAACTTCTACGTCTAACACCGGGAAGCCAGCCAGGGTACCGGTTGACATCATTGATGCGAAACCTTTCTCGATAGCAGGCATAAACTCTTTTGGTACGCTACCACCAACAACTGTTGATTTGAAGGTAAAGCCAGAGTTTTGCTCGCCCGGGCGAATGCGGTAGTCGATTTTACCGTATTGACCTGAACCACCAGATTGTTTCTTGTGGGTGTAGCTGTCTTCAACTTCACGGGTGATCGTTTCACGGTAAGCTACCTGTGGCTGGCCTACTACTAGCTCAACACCGTAAGTACGTTTTAAGATGTCTACTTTGATATCTAAGTGCAGTTCACCCATGCCTTTCAGGATCGTTTCGCCTGAATCAACATCAGTCTCTACGCGGAAAGTTGGATCTTCTGACACCATCTTACCGATGGCGATACCCATTTTCTCAACAGAACCTTTGTCTTTTGGCGTGACAGAGATAGAGATGACTGGCTCTGGGAAGATCATTGGTTCTAAAGTACATTCGTGTTTTGAATCACACAGCGTGTGGCCCGTTTGCGTGTTGTTCTTCAGACCTACTAAAGCGATGATGTCACCGGCCTGAGCAGTGGTCAGGTCAGTACGGTCGTTCGCGTTCATCTCAACCATCCGGCCGATACGTTCAGTTTTACCGGTGAAAGAGTTCAGTAAAGTATCACCCTTATTAAGAACACCAGAGTAAATACGGATAAAGGTCAGGGCGCCAAAACGGTCGTCCATGATTTTGAACGCTAAAGCGCGGAACGGCTCGTCAGCAGATACGATGGCGTACTGGCCATTTGGAGCACCTTCTTCGTCAGTCAGTGGCTGTGGGTTTACTTCAGTTGGTGATGGTAAATAATCAACAACGGCGTCCAGTACTAACTGCATACCTTTGTTTTTGAAGGCAGAACCACAGTAAGTTGGGAAGAATGCCAGCTCACGGGTACCTTTACGGATACAGGCTTTAATCTGTTCAACAGTCGGCTGTTCGCCTTCCATGTAAGCCATTAACAGGTCGTCATCTTGCTCAACAGCAGTTTCAACTAACTGTTCACGGTACATAGCAACATCGTCTGCCATATCCGCTGGGATATCCAATACTTCGTAGTTTTCTGGCTTGCCAGAATCATCCCACACGTAGGCTTTTTCAGTCAGCAGATCAACCACACCGACGAAAGTCTCTTCGCGGCCGATGGGTAAAGTCATGATCAGCGGCTGAGCGCCCAGGACGTTTTTAACTTGTTCTGTTACGCGGATGAAGTCAGCACCGATACGGTCTAACTTGTTAACGAAGATCAGACGCGATACTTTCGCATCGTTGGCATAACGCCAGTTAGTTTCTGACTGAGGTTCAACACCACCAGAACCACAGAACACACCGATACCACCATCTAATACTTTTAGAGAACGGTATACTTCAACAGTGAAATCAACGTGACCCGGGGTATCGATAACGTTGAAACGATGACCTTTCCAGAAACAGGTAACGGCTGCAGACTGGATTGTAATACCGCGCTCAGCTTCTTGCACCATGAAGTCAGTGGTCGATTCACCTTCGTGAACTTCACCTATCTTATGGATTTTACCGGTCAGTTTTAAGATACGTTCGGTAGTCGTGGTTTTGCCGGCATCAACGTGGGCGAAGATACCAATGTTTCTATATAAGGATAAATCAGCTGACATAGTAATCTCTATAAGCTAGGGTTTGAAAATAGTGCGACAATATACAGGATTTTTAAAAGCTTTGCCCGAAAAAAAAGTTGAAGCAGACTAATTTTTTATCCATGCTGTCAAAGCAAGCTTACAAGCAGACCATAGGCAGGGATTATTTATCAGAAACCGCATTGTCTTGCTCATCGCAAAAGTGATCAGCTTGCTGGTTGCTTTAGCTGTATTGGTGTTGAGCCCAGGCGTGCAGGGCGTGACTACACAAAGCATGACGGATAAAGGGTAAAAATTATTTTAATCTGTGATAGTAAAGGATGACAAAATATTACCGACGCCTCCAGTATGGTTATTTGCTAGTAACTCTGACAACTGGAAGCACGCTTGGAGCGGTATTTGTTTTAACGTTGAATTAACCCATTTCTACAATTTAACTATTGTCAGTAAATTGAAAACAGATTAGTTTATTCTGAGTTCATATCCGTTGTTTTTGCACGTGCAAGGGCACAGTGCGGAGTAGCATCAAATGCATATTATCTTGGGTGTGTTAGGCGCAGTGATCACCATTTTAATCTTAATTAACCGCTTATCTGAGGCTGGTATGGATATAGGTTGGTTAAATCCCTTCAGTTGGCATCGGCGTCGTAAGTATCGCATCCAGCATGATCTGAATCCGTTGTTTAAACTGGAATCGCCACTAGATGTAGCGGCCTTGCTGCTGCTGGGGGTGGCCAAAGTAGACGGTGATATCACCTTAAACCAGAAAAATGCCTTGTTAGGGCTTTTTCAGCAGGAATTCCGGTTATCAGCCTCTGAAGCCAAAGCCTTGTTGGCTTCCAGTGCCCATCTGATTGGCAATGGTCAGGAGTTTTTTACTGCGCCAGACAAGGTTATCAAGCCCTCATTTGATAAATTTACGGCTGATCAGGTGGCTTCATTAAATAAACTGCTGCAGCAGATTGCGACACTCGATGGCCCGGCCTCAACAGAGCAAGAGGCATATATCCGTCAGGTACAGTTGGCATTGCCACTATTTAGCACTGAGGCGAGATGGTAGTTGATTGCTTAAATAGCGCTCAGCTTGCAACGGCCAGTTGCTTGGTGTCACATTATACGATTTTTGGATAAATTACTGGGGATTCAACATGCTACAGATCCTAGCGGGCGGACTGGAGTCAGCCGCTGTCAGGCAACTGCTGCACGGCCATTTAGAAGACATGTATGCCACTTCACCGCCTGAAAGTGTGCATGCGCTGGACATCAGTAAATTACAAGCGCCGGACATTCGCTTTTGGAGTGCCTGGCAAGGAGATACCCTGGTGGGCTGTGTGGCACTGAAACAACATGATACGCATATGGCTGAAATCAAATCCATGCGCACTGCACCCGAGGCCCGGGGGCAGGGCGTCGGGCGCGCGTTATTGCAATTTATACTGGATGCTGCCCGCCAAAGTGGTATTACCCAGCTATATCTTGAAACCGGTTCTATGGATTTTTTCCTGCCAGCCCGCACCCTGTACCAAAGCGCGGGCTTTAACTACTGCGGTCCCTTCGCTGATTACCCGGAAGATCCTAATAGTCTCTTTATGACTAAAGTGCTGTGCTAAACCACTACTCTTAGGACATACGATAAAAGCCTGCTGCAGTTAGCCAGACGTTTTAACATAGAGTTTACTGAATATGACCAATAGCGCAGACCCTGTGCAGCGCCAACTTGATGCGTACAATGCCAAAGATTTAGCCGCTTTTATTGCTTGTTACCACAGCGATATTGCCATTTATCGTATGCCGGCCACTGCGCCAGCGCTTATCGGCCTTAACGCCCTGGCCGCTTTTTATCAGACAGAGCGTTTTACCGTCAACGCGCTGCGCGCTGAGGTTCTACAGCGTATGGTGGTGGGTAATAAGGTTATTGACCATGAAAGGGTATACGGCATGGCTGAACAACCTTATGAAGTGGCGGTAGTGTACGAAGTAATGGATGGCTTAATCATCAATGCCTGGTTTTACCAGGCGCAGTAGAGCGCCGCTAAAGCAGGTGCCTGACAGCACTACACAGTCGAGCCGCTGCAGCCAAACCCTTGGTGAAGCGCTGGATAAAGACCAGTATATGGCCTATTTAGCTATAAACGGCCAATTCTCCATTTTTGCCAAAAAGTGAACTTTCATCACAATTAGCCCAAAATGGCTTAATTCAAAATTAGATGTAAATCGCCAAAACCAGTTAACTAAGAGCTTTATGAGGTTCTTAGAAAAATACCGGACCGAGCTATTGATGGTCCGGCGTGCCTGAGCCCTGAAGCCCTGCTCCCTCAGTTGCGCCTCAGGACGACATAGTAGACCATTTGCGGATTCAGTGTCTCGCAGCGTCGGACGGTTTCGTAGGCGGGCACGCGGATCGAGGCGTGGGTGCGGTTCTCGTCGCGGTCGGTCAGGCGATAGCCGCCACTCCAATCGTTACCGGAAACATTCCGGAAGCTGGCACAAATCTCACTACGGTTCGCCCCTGCAATCTGGAGACCGGTACGCTGAATTTCTAACGTGACTCGGAGCGGCGGGGCTTCAAGGCTTACCGTCCGGCCCTTGTTGTGGTCTCCGAAGCGGAAGCTGTACTGATCCTGTGCCTGAGCTGTTGTCGCGATGGTGCTAAGTATTATAGCTCCGGCTAGAGTTGATGCAGTGGACAGCAGAGTTGGCTTGTTCTTGTTCATTCCCGGTTATCCTATGTTTAATTGACATTCATGGATTCACGTTGGCCTGAATGCGTAATTCATCGGTCTACGCTTTGATTGTATTTGAGTAAATTTAAGTATAGAAATATAGCAGCATTTTTCACCTTTCAAAAATTTAGTACTTGAAATTCACTCTCTCGTTTATGTTCAATTCTGTATTTTTATATAAATAATATCTATGCCGGTATGTCACTTGATGCAAAAAAATGGTGGATACTGCTATTGTCGGCGTGGAGGCGCTGATCCGCTGGCAACACCCGCAGCGGGGGTTGCTACTGCCAGGACATTTTGTGTCCGTTGCAGAAGACTGTGGCCTGATCCTGCCAATGGGTCGCTGGGTGTTGCGTGAAGCCTGTCTGCAAGCGGGCGCCTGGAAGAAGGCAGGGCTGCCGGCCATTACCGTGGCCGTCAACACCTCAGCGTTGGAATTTCGCTCTGAGGATTTTCTTAAAAATGTTTGTGCCACGCTTAAAACCACCGGTTTGGACCCGCACTGTCTGGAAATAGAACTTACCGAAAGCATTCTGATGCGGGATGTGGAGTCGACCAATGCGGTGCTGCACTCGCTGTCGGACATGGGCATCAGGCTGTCGATTGATGACTTTGGTACCGGTTATTCAAGTTTGAACTATCTGCGGCGGTTTCCGATCAACACCCTTAAAATCGACAAGTGTTTTGTCAACCAGCTCAGTGCCAATCCGGACGATGCTACCATAGTGCAGGCGGTCATCAGCATGGGCAAAAGCCTGCATCAACGGGTAATAGCAGAAGGTGTGGAAACACAAGCGCAATATGCATTCCTTCTGGCTGAGCATTGCGACGAAGGACAAGGCTATTACTTCGGTTATCCGATGGCGCCGCAGTCGCTGGCCTTGCTACTTAGCGCCGGGGGATCCCTGATCCCGCCGTCAGCTCAGGGGTAATCTACAGTGCTTATTGCCGGATAAAATTCAGTAAATCCTGGGTCAGCCGGTCTTTACACGTGACAAACAAACCATGTGGTGCGTATTCGTATTCTATAAGTGTCGCCTCACTGATGCCTTTGGCAGCCAGTCTGGACGAGCCGTCTATAGGCACAGTTTCATCTTCAGTGCCGTGAATAATCAGCGTAGGCACATTAAAATGCGTTAAATCAGCGCGAAAATCGGTGGTAGAGAAGGCTTTCAGGCATTCAAGGGTAGCCCTGATACTGCCTTGCATGGCAATGGCAGACATGTTGCGCAGCAATTCATAACTGACGGTATTGCCGGGCGTACCTACGCCAAAAAAAGTATCAAAAAAATCTGAAAAGAAGGCGGCACGATCAGCATTCAGCGCCCTGGCTGTATTGTTAAAGGCGTCTTGCTCTGTGCCCTTAGGGTTATCTGCCGTTTTTAGCCGAAAGGGCAGCACAGATGAAATTAATGCCGTCTTGGCGACATCTTTACCGGCATGACGCGACATATAGCGGGCCACCTTACCACCTCCCATCGAAAAACCAACAATAATAGCGTCCTTGCAGTTGGCGTACTCAATAACAGCCGCTAAATCATCGCTAAGGGTGTCGTAATCATAACCATTCCACGGCTGAGACGAGCGGCCAAAGCCACGGCGGTCGTAGCTGATAGCGCGGTAGCCGGCGTCGGCAATGGCCATGGCTTGCTCATCCCAGGAATCAGCCGACAGTGGCCAGCCATGAATAAAAATAACAGCCTGGCCGCTGCCCCAATCTTTGACATAAAGTTTAGTATTATCTTTGGTGTTAATAAAATTCATCAGGCTTTCCCGGTGTCAGCTGCACATAACTTAAGTAAGTTGCGCCTTAAGTGCGTAGTGACAGTATTAAAGGCAGAGGCAATAAGGCATAAACACATGGCGGTCAGCTAAAAGCCGGGCATGGTGTTATCCCTATATATTAACCAGTCGGCCGCGCAGCAACAGTGCGATACCGAACATATGGCATGTTCAATCTAATACCTACGGTAAAACGAGGGGGCCAGATAACAAAACAGGCCGCCGAAGCTGCCTGTCTGGATGGGTTAAACTGATGTTTACTCAGCGATGGACGCCCATAAATCATATTCGTCGGCTTCATCTACCACTGCATCGATAATGTCGCCGGGTTTGACGCTGGTTAAACCGTTTAAGTATACCGCGCCGTCGATTTCTGGTGCATCGGCATGGCTGCGGCCAATGGCGCCTTCGTCGTCAACTTCGTCAATTAACACTTTAATGGTTTTAGCAATTTTCGCCTGCAAGCGGGCGGCGCTGATGGCCTGCTGTTTTTGCATAAAGCGGTGATAGCGCTGTTCCATCATCTCATCAGCCACCGGATCGGGCAACTCGTTAGCTTTAGCACCGACAACCGGGCTGTATTTAAAGCAGCCGACGCGGTCCAGCTGGGCTTCATCCAGCCAGTCGAGCAACATCTGGAAGTCTTCTTCCGTTTCGCCCGGGAAGCCAACAATAAAGGTAGAGCGAATGGTCAGCTCAGGGCAGATTTCGCGCCATTTTTTAATGCGTTCTAATACCCGATCGGCCTGGCCCGGGCGTTTCATTAACTTTAGAATGCGCGGGCTGGCATGTTGAAACGGAATATCTAAATACGGCAACACCTTACCCTGGGCCATCAATGGAATAATGTCGTCAACATGCGGGTAGGGGTACACGTAGTGCAACCTTACCCAAATGCCCATCTCGCCTAAGGCTTCGCATAACGACTGCATGGAGGTTTTCACCGGTGCGCCATTCCAAAAGCCAGTGCGGTGTTTCACATCCACGCCGTAAGCACTGGTGTCTTGCGAGATAATCAGTAGCTCTTTCACGCCGGCATTTTTCAGGCGCTGCGCTTCATCCAGCACTTCACCGACCGGCCTGCTGACTAAATCTCCGCGCATTGATGGGATAATGCAGAAGGTACAACGGTGGTTACAACCTTCGGAAATTTTTAAATAGGCATAATGCTTGGGCGTTAACTTTACACCATGATCCGGCACCAGCATGGTAAAAGGGTCGTATTTGGGCTTAGGTACAAACTCGTGCACCTGCTTTAACACATTCTCATAAGAATGCGGGCCGGTAATGCCCAGCACATTGGGGTGCACCTGGCGAATTTCATCTTCGCGCGCGCCCAGGCAACCGGTTACTATCACTTTGCCGTTTTCAGCTAAGGCCTCACCTATGGTATCTAAGGATTCCTGAACTGCGCTGTCGATAAAGCCACAGGTGTTAACAATGACCAGCTGCGCATCATCGTAGCTGGGTACTATGTTATAGCCTTCGCTTTTTAACTGGGTCAGAATGCGCTCGGAATCGACCAGGTTTTTCGGGCAGCCCAGTGACACAAAACCGATGGTATTGCCTTTACCGGAAGTTGCGTTAGCCTGCGCTGCTAAGGCTTTGGCAGGGGTATCCAGCGTAGTGGTTTGGCTTGGGTCAAAGGTTTGTACTGTCATAGCATCTCTTAAAATGGGCTGAGCCTGAAAAAAGTCGGCGGATTATACCTGATACGCAGCAAAGTTACAGCGTTGGCAGGTTAAAAAACAAGCAATGTTGAAGTTTATGCGGAGTATAAACGCCACCGTATAGCAGGCTATAAAAAGTTACCTGAGTTGTATTTAGCAGATACAACGCCAGCTGAACGCTGGCGTTGTGACAAAAACTATTACGATTTGTAAGGCATGGCGCCCAAATAGTCTTTTTTACCCACATCGACGCCGTTGTGGCGCAAAATCGCGTAAGCAGTAGTAATATGAAAGTACAGGTTTGGCAGTACATGCTGCATTAAAAACTCATCACCGGTTAAATATTTGCCTTCCCAGCGCGGCTGGCTTACATGTTGGTTAGCCGCATTGCTAAAATCTGCTTCGTTAAAGCTGGCCAGGTAAGCCACAGTGTCATTAATGCGCTGTGTTAACTGCTCCAGGCTGGTTTCGTCATCAGCATGCTTAGGTGCACTGTCAACGGTGTTGGTCAGGCGAGCAGCACCCAGTTTTGCTGTATCGCAGGCAATTTGTACCTGACGGATTAGATTAAACTGATCCGGTGCCAATCTGGCATTTAACAGCACTGCCATATCGACTTTTTTGCTGGCGGCAAAGGCTGCGCCTTTCTCCAGTATATGCTGCAGGTTTTGCAGCATTTTTGTAGCTTGTACGACGCTTAATTGAAAAATCATGTTTTGGCCCTCTGGCTCAGTTGATAAAAGGTACTGCTTAGCGATACTTACGTTGTGCCTTGCGTTTGCGCTCGGCTTCACGCTCGGCTTTTTCTTTTGATTTGACGGCTTCTTCGGCCTTAGCGTCGATTTGCTCCTGGCTCACCATGTCCGGGGTTTCCAGTGTTACCGGGCCTAGATTACCGGCGCGCAGTTCAGTAATAAGGATACTGCCGGCTTTTTCTAAATCAACCACGCCACCTTTGCGCATACAGCCACGGCGCACGCCAATGGCATCAAGCAAGGCAACATCGTTTTCTGGCAGCTCATTAAGATCAAAGCGGCCCATTACAGCGTCCGGATACACTTTCAGTAAATAATCTGCTGCAAACATAGCGATATCGGCATAATCAAATACCGTATCTTTAATGGCTCCGGTGACGGCTAGCCGATACCCACAGGTGGGTGGGCTGAGTTTAGGCCATAAAAAGCCCGGCGTATCGGTTAAAATAACATTGTTTTCCAGTTTTATCCGTTGCTGTGTTTTGGTAACGCCTGCTTCGTTACCGGTTTTAGCGATGGTGCGCCCGGCTAAGGTATTAATCAGCGTTGATTTCCCGACATTAGGTATACCCATAATCATCGCACGGGCGGCCCTGACGTCCAGATTACGCTCGGGCAGCATCTCATTGCACAGTGTTAACAGCGCTTTGATTTGCTCAGGATGCTGCTGGCTTATCGGAATAGCCCGCACGCCGGATTGCTGTTCAAAATGTGCCACCCAGACCGCTGTTAACGCCGGATCGGCTAAATCGGCTTTATTCAGTACTTTTATACAAGGTGTGTTACCACGTAATTGCGGAACTAAAGGGTTTTCACTGGAAAAGGGGATGCGGGCATCCAGCATTTCAATGATGATGTCTACCTGCGGCATCACCTCAGCAATTTCTTTACGGGCTTTGTGCATATGGCCCGGAAACCAGTTTATAGACATGCGTTATCCTTGCCTTTACTTAAAATTGAGCTAGCAGCTGGCGCTGGTAGTGCGTGATATCAATGCTGATACCGGCATCGGCTATTTGCTGCTGTAAACGGTTATCCGCCTGGTTAAGCTCTGATAATACCAGGGTGTTGTCATCCAGCTGCCATATTAAACGTGAGCCGGCGTAGCTGTATGCCAATATTAATAAGGCAGTTGCATTATTGTTCGCTGCCGCTTGCTCTATGGCCTTTAGCTTGCGCTGAATGAGGTTTAATTCATGTTTTAAATCCCAGATATAGGCCACTTCGCTAAAGTAGGGATGCTGCTTTAAGCGCTTTAAGCTAAAGCCAACCACAATACAAGCGATAATGACCCCAGCCAGGTTAAAGTAAAAATTACTGCTTTGCCCGTCGGCAAACAAGCGGATCAATAGGGCTGAACTGCCCAGACTCAGCAGAATAAGCACAACGATACTGCACACAGAAATACGGTTTAATCGCTTACGGTAGCGTTTTTTATCGATAGGAAGTAGTTGCATAATGACATCGGTGCAGAGGCAAATAAGGTGGCTATGATAGCGTAAAAAACACAGTAGCGCATCGGATTAGCGCAGTGAGACGGTGTTTGGAACTGTCAGGAGATAAACATTTGCAGACTTAATAGGGTAAGGGGGGCCAGTAACACCGAATACACAGCCATACCGGGTAACTGTAAAATGCCCAGCGTACGAAAAAACTGCAGTAACAGATAAACCCCTAATAAAGGCGGCAGCACACTCAACCACAACTGATTGGCGGCAGCAGGCAAAAACCAACTTAACATAGCGCTACCGCAACTGGCTAACAGCAATAACAACAGCAGCAGCAAATAGTGGCGGGGTGTAAATTCTGGTGGCAGTTGTAAATTGTCCATGTAGCTCTGCTATATAGAACAGGTGTAAACATCTTAGCGTATACAGATGTTACTAACCCGTATGAAAATGTTTATATTTGTAACGGGTGCTAAGCGTAGGTCAGGTAAGCGATAAAAGCAAGCCTGACCACTTTATAATATGTGAGGGAGTTACTCAGGGTTGGATGGTGGTTCAAAGCGGCGAATTTGTAACACTATGCCAAGGTGGGGGTGATCCAGATAATGTAGCTCACCACTGATCACCCGGCGATTGTGTTTCACATAGATTGTCTTTAACTCAGGCCCCTGCTTAGCGGGATGGAGGCGTCTTAAATTAAATTCTGTGTTAACAAATAAGTAGTGATCCAAGTGCAATTTAAACAGGCCGTCCAGTTGCCAAACCTGATCGGGTAAATTGCTGATTAAATTCTGTTGCGGTTCTATCGCTAACGCTTGCTGCGCTAAGGGCGGTAAACCACTACCGGCTTCCAGTTGCTGTAACAGACTTTCAATACTACTGAACATATCTGCAGCGCTCTCGGTTGCTATGGCTTCTGGCTGCAACGGGCTTAGCGGTAACTCAGCCTCATACTGCGCTGCCAGCGGCTGGCCCCAATAATCAAATTGCTGACTGAAGTTGCGACCACTGAACCAGCGGCTGGGCAGGGCACGGCGCTCTGTAACAGGTGCCTGACGCCACAACGTATGCAGTAATAACTGATGTTGCCGCTGGCGCTGAATTTTTGTCGCCAGTTCGGTTAGCTGCAAGTCTTCAGAAGCCCCCAGATAAAGCCCAGACTGATGCACCCCGGCTCCTATTAGTTGCACTGGCAGTTGTTCAGGCATAGGTTGGCGGTTATCAAACTGCTGTGCGGGAAACAATTGTTGCCTTTGCCAGGCTAAAGCGGCAGCCTCGCCGATGCAAAGTTGCTGATATGCCGCCAGCTGCCGGCTGATGGCTGGCTGTGGCTCTGCGTTGAGTTGGCTGTCGCTATGTTGGCATTCGGGCAGATTAGCCAATAAGTGCTGAATATCAGGCTGTAGTTGGGCGCTACGTAGATCTGCGCTGCGGCCAAGCCGGATAGGCGTCACAGTTTCAGAAAACTGCTCTTTTAAGGCGCTTGGATTATCACGCTGAAACACGATAAGTTCAATTTCAAACCAGCGCTCCTGCGCGGTAAGCGACCAGCTAGCAACCACTAAACTGATTAATGAAATACTTCGCCATATCATCATAGTGCAACCTTGTTACTGGCAAATTCTGCCATCATATTTTCAATTAACTGCAGCCGGGCAGACGCAGACTCGCTGCTAATGTTGAAGCGCAGTTTTTGGCCGCCCTCCAGTTTAAAAACCCTTGATTGCGTTTGAATAAGCCTAATAATGTAGGCCGGATTAATGCTGGTGCGCTCGGCAAAGTCCACCACGCCACCTTTGGCACTGGCTTCCAAACGCTTAATGCCTAACTGTTGTGCCTGTTGTTTCAAGCGGGTTTGTCGCACCAGATTTTTCGCCGGCTCTGGCAGCAAACCAAAACGGTCTATCAATTCCACCTGGATCTCATCTAAATCAGTGTCATCCTCGGCACTGGCCAGTTTTTTATAAAAGGATAACCGCAGATTGACGTCAGGCATATAGTCAGCGGGTAACAAGGCCGGAATTTTCAAGTCTATATCGGTTTGTTCTCGCTGTAGCAGATCAAGGCTGGGTTCACGGCCTGATTTAAGCGCTTTCACGGCATCTTCCAGCATATCCATGTAAAGGGTAGAGCCGACGGTTTCAATCTGGCCACTTTGTTCATCGCCTAACAACTCGCCAGCACCGCGAATTTCTAAATCGTGCGTCGCCAGTGCAAAACCGGCTCCCAAATCTTCCAGTGAGGCAATGGCCTCCAGCCGTTTTTGCGCATCTCTAGTTAAACGTTTCGGCGGTGGTGTCATTAAATAGGCATAAGCCTGATGGTGTGAGCGGCCAACCCGGCCCCGCAGCTGGTGCAACTGTGCCAGACCAAAATGATCGGCTTTATTGATAATAATGGTATTGGCGGTCGGCACATCTATACCGGTTTCGATGATGGTTGAGCAGAGCAACAGGTTAAAGCGCTGATGGTAAAAGTCCGACATAATGCGCTCCAGATCGCGCTCGCGCAGTTGACCATGTGCTACGGCGATCAAAGCTTCAGGCAGCAGCTCAGCTAAGTCAGCGGCCATTTTATCAATAGTGGCGACATCATTATGTAAAAAATACACCTGGCCACCGCGTAAAATTTCACGCATTACCGCCTCGCGCAGCAGCGCAATATCAAATTCCCGGACAAAGGTTTTTACCGCTAAGCGCCGTGACGGCGGGGTAGCAATAATAGAGAGATCCCGCATACCTGACATCGACATATTTAAGGTGCGCGGTATAGGGGTTGCCGTCAGGGTTAAAATATCGATATTGGCGCGCAGCGCTTTAATTTTATCCTTTTGACGTACGCCAAAGCGATGTTCTTCATCAACGATCAGTAAGCCTAGGTCATGCAGTTTTATATTATCCTGCAGTAATTTATGAGTGCCGATTAAAATATCCACCCGGCCATTAGCAACATCTTCTAAAATGGCTTTTTGCTGCTTAGCACTGATAAAGCGCGATAACACTTCTACTCTCACCGGCCAGTTGGCAAAGCGATCCTTGAAGTTTTCATAATGTTGTTGAGCCAGCAAGGTCGTCGGCACCAAAATAGCTACCTGCTTACCATCGTTCACCGCCACAAAAGCTGCCCGCATCGCCACTTCGGTTTTCCCAAAACCCACATCGCCGCAAACCAGGCGGTCCATCGGTTGTGGCTGTTGCATATCATGCAGTACTGCATTGATGGCATCTTGCTGATCGGCAGTTTCTTCAAAGGGGAAACTGGCAGCAAAGGCCTGATATTGTTCTTCATCCAGGCTAAAGGCATAGCCTTGATAGGCAGCGCGTTTGGCGTAAATATCTAATAGCTCAGCGGCTACATCCCGTACTTTTTCAGCGGCTTTGCGCCGGGATTTTTCCCAGCTGTCATTGCCCAGTTTGTGTAGCGGCGCATGTTCGGCATCGCTGCCCGAGTAGCGGCTTAACAGATGCAGCGATGATACCGGCACATATAACTTGCTGCTGCCCGCATATTCAATGGTGACAAACTCAGCAGTTAAGCCGCCGGCGTCAAGCACCTGCAAGCCTTGATAGCGACCTACACCATGCTGCAAATGCACCACGGGCTGACCGATACTCAGTTCGGCCAGATTGCGGACTATGGTATCAGCCGACACTTGCTGGCTTTGTTTACGCCGTCGCCGTTGGCTGATTTTCTGGCCAAACAGCTCATTTTCGCTGATAAGCGCCAAAGGCGGTGTACTGGTGAGCAATACACCTTGTTCCAGCGCGCCCACCATAATGGCGATATCATGCTCACTTTGTTCAAATTGCCAAAAGCTTTGCACCTGCGGCAGGTGAATGGCATTTTTATGCAGCAATTGCAGTAGGCTTTCGCGGCGGCCTTCACTTTCAACAAAAAACAGCGCCCGTCCTTGTTGCTGTTTCATCTCAACTAAAAACTGTTGTAACGCCTGTAGCGGGTTTTTTAACTGATGATTTATCGCTAAATCTGGCAGCAAAGTGGCAGCGGCATTTGCCTGGCCACTTTTCACCGGCAAGCTGGCCTGGCTTAATTTTAAGCGGCTTTGCTGGTTTAGCTGGTTAAATAACTGATCAACCGCTAAGTACAATTCCGCCGGTGGCAATATAGGTTTGAGCGGGTCTACACAACGATCATGATAACGGCGTTGTAATTCATGCCAGAATTGCTCGGCACTATGCTCAATATCACCGTAAATCAGTGAATAAAAACCCTCAGGTAAGTAATCAAACAGGCTGGCGGTACTACTGGCAAACAGCGGCAAGTAATATTCGATACCGGCGGGTAATAAGCCCTGACTGACTTGCTGATATAACGATTCTTTTTCTGTGCGACTGGCAAAGCGTTCCCGGTATCTTTGTCGAAACCGCTCTATAGCTGCCTGATCGGTCGGAAACTCATGGGCGGGCAACAGCGAAATTTGCTTGATTTTGGCCAGACTTCTTTGGTTATCCGGATCAAAGGTACGAATACCATCAACTTCATCATCATTAAAGTCAATACGATAGGGCTCGCTGCTGCCCATCGGGAATAAATCTAATAAGGAACCGCGGCCAGAGAATTCACCGGGCGCCATCACCTGATCAACATGGCGATAGCCGACCTGCGTTAGCTGTTGCTTTAATGAACTGAGATCGCGTTGTTCTCCTTCGCTGATAAAAAAGCTGTTTTGCAGCAAATGGCCGGATTCACAAATTCGCAGCAGCAAGGTGCTGACCGGCACTATCACTAACGCATGCTGTAAGCGTGGTAACTGGTAAAGTGTGCGCAGACGCTGAGAAATAATGTCCTGATGCGGCGAAAACACGTCATAGGGCAGGGTTTCCCAGTCGGGTAAAATCAGTACCGGACAACGGGCATCCTGCCAGAAGACTTGCAGCTCTTGTTCCAGTCGCAGCGCAGTGGGGGTGTCTGGCACCACCAGTAAATAAACCCCGGCCTGCTGTTGTAATATTTCTGCCAGGGCCAATGGCAGCGCGGCGCCGGTTAACTGTCCCCAGGCCAGTCGATCGGCGGCTTGTCTAAAAAAAGGTAAGGATTGGATCACACTCATTACTACATTAAACCTTAATCAGCTGTTTGCCTGTCATCAGGTCAGCGCTTACGTCAAATTGGCCGGTGAAGATCTTAGTCATTCAATTATGCTGCTGTTGGCGTTCAGCGGCCTTAAGTTTTAGCTGGCGTGACTGCTGGTGCAGGCTGGCGCGGACAATCAGCTCGCGATCTTGTTCTCTTATCCGTTTAAATACAACCGTTATTTGCCAGCCAGCAGCGACTTGTTCAGCAGACAGCACCTGTCCATAACAAAATACGGCACCTTCATTTTCAGCTAAAAACAATTTTATCTGTAAGATGCTAAGTGGGTCATAGGCTTGTGGACTGATAAAACAACAGCCTGCACCACCGTAGCTTAATGTCAGCTGACGCTCGCTCTGATTATCTTGCTGTTGCAACACATAATGCAGCAGTAAGTCTATTTTCTGCGCTTGCTGTTGCAGGTATTTTGCCAGTTCTTCGGCCAGCTCACCCAGCCGGTTTAATGCGCGCAGCCCGGACATGTTCAGTTGGGTCACTTCGCCGGCCAGTAAAAAAGGGGCGGGGATCTGTGCCAGAAATTGTTGCTCATCAGGCAGCGGCTGCGCACAGTCACGGACATTAATGACAATAGGATGCGCTATGCTAAAATAATCGTGGTACTCAGCGGCTAAGGCCTGCAACTCAGCGTGCTTAAGCTCAGCATTCATTGAAGATGTCTCCTATTCCAGCTTGTCATTGCCGTTAATAGTCTCTATCATCGGCAGCACTTTAACTGCTAATTTACCACCTAACCGGGGCAAAGTCCTGAATATTAACATGCAATTACCGGTCAGTTTATGGATAGGCCTGCGCTACAGTCAGAGCCGCAGAGGTAACGCCTTTATCTCCTTTATCACTTTGTTTTCAGTTGCCGGTATTTTGCTGGGCGTGATGGCATTAACGGTGGTGAGTTCAGTGATGAATGGGTTTGAAGCTGAGTTAAAAAAACGCATTCTGGGGGTGATCCCGCATATTTTGGTGCAGCAAGCCGCAGGGCAGCCTGAGCCTGCACCCTGGCAGCAATGGTTAGAAAGCCAAGCTGCAGTAGCCGACATTAGCCCCTTTTTACAAACCGAAGCCTTAGTGCAATCACCGCGCCAGCTCACGGCCGTGTTGTTGCAGGGGCTCAATACCGAGCAATTGCCGTTGTTTATGCAGCAATCCCTGGTGGTGGGTAGTTGGCAGCAATTTGCAGAGGTGCGCTATGGCGTCATGCTCGGCAGTGCCCTGGCTGAGCAGCTTGAAGTGCATGTTGGACAACAACTGCGCTTAATGCTGGCTCAGGGCGGCAGTTTTACGCCGGTCGGCTGGTTACCCAGGCAACGGTTATTTACCGTTACCGGCATTCTGGATACCGGCTCGGAAGTTGATCAGCTGTTAGCGGTTACCCGACTGGAAGATTTACAACGCTTATTGCCTGAATCACAGCGCGAGGTGCAATGGCGGGTGAGTGTGACAGAGCCATTTAGCGCGCCTTTACTCGCTGCGGCGTTAAGCCAGCAAGACGGCGTGCAGCAAGTACAGGATTGGCGGCAAACCCATGGCAAATTGTTTGCTGCTGTGGCGATGGAAAAAGCCATGATGTCACTGATGTTATTACTCATTGTGGCGGTGGCGGCTTTTAACATAGTGTCAGCGTTGGTGATGATGGTGACTGAAAAACAAGCCGAAGTGGCAATTTTGAAAACCCTCGGCATGACAGATCGTGCCCTGTTTAACTTGTTTGCTTTTCAGGGCGTGCTCAATGGCATTATCGGCGCAGCGCTGGGCGTGCTGGCGGGGCTGCTGTTCAGTTGGCAGCTGAATAATTTGTTAGATTTTTTTGGCTGGCAAATTGCGCCGGGTATCAGGTTACCGGTGAAGTTTATCCCATTACATATCGTGATCATTTTTGGCTCAGCCATTGGTCTGACGCTATTGGCTGTGCTGTATCCGGCCTGGCGGGCAGTAAAAATTAACCCTGCGGATATTTTACGTGATGAATAAAGTGTTAGAAGCGTCGTTAATTTGCAAAAGTTACCGTGATGGCTTGCAGGAAACCAAAGTATTACACCAAGTCAGTTTGCAAGTTGCGCAAGGCGAAATGCTGGCCATTGTCGGTAGCTCCGGCTCTGGTAAAAGTACGCTGCTGCATATTTTAGGCACGCTTGATCAGGCTGATAGCGGTAGCCTGCTGCTGGCCGGTCATGAAGTATCACGTTTATCGGTAAACGCCAAAGCCCGGCTTCGCAACGAAAAACTGGGCTTTATTTATCAGTTTCACCATTTGCTGATGGATTTTACTGCAGAGGAAAACGTGGCAATGCCGCTGCTTATTCGTGGTGAGTCAAGAGCCCGGGCCCTTGAGCAGGCGCAGGCTTTGCTTGAGCGCGTTGGCTTGACACATCGCCTTAGCCACAAACCATCTGAGCTTAGTGGCGGTGAGCGGCAACGGGTAGCTATTGCCCGCGCTCTGGTCAGTAAGCCAGCCCTTGTTCTGGCTGACGAGCCGACCGGCAACCTGGATCATCATACGGCTGAAAGTATTTATCAGTTATTGCGCCAGCTAAACCGTGAGTTTAACACCAGTTTTGTGGTGGTGACCCATGATGCTGAGCTGGCAATGCGGCTGGACAAGCAATATCTGATGCGCGATGGCCAGCTTGAGGTGATGCATGGCTAGTCTGGCCTGGCAACTGGCGCGACGCTATCGTTCAACCCGCCACACCAGTGGTTTTATCCGTTTTATTTCTGCTTCATCAACTCTGGGCATTGGCTTGGGTGTGGCCGTGTTAATTCTGGCGCTATCGGTGATGAACGGCTTTGAACAAGCGCTGAAACAACGGCTGTTGTCGGTGATCCCCCATATAGAACTGGAATCAGTGCAGGGCCAGCTGGCTGACTGGCCAGATAAGTTGGCGAACCTATCCGCTGTGCCGGGCGTGACGGCGGGGGCGCCCTATATAAAAAGTAATGGCATGCTTCGCGCTGGTGCTGAAGTCAAAGCGGTACAGGTGCGTGGTATTGAGCCGTTGTTTGAGCAACAGATAAGCGATATTGGCCAATATCTGTATGCAGGTGAGCTTGATAGTTTGCAAGGAAATCAGGTGGTGTTGGGTCATGGTATTGCCCAAGCACTGGGCCTGAAGCTGGGGCAAACTATTCAATTGTTATTACCGCGCTTTAGTGATGATGGCCGCCTGGCCAGTCATCGCACTTTGAATTTACAGGTGAGCGGCATAGTGCAGATGGGCGGACAGCTGGATTACAGCCAAATCTGGGTCTCTATGCCCGCCTTAGCTGACTGGTTACAGCAACCAGCCTCGACGGTACATGGCCTGGCGTTTCGCATAGATGATATTTTTGCTGCCCCGCAATTAGCGCGTGAGCTGGGACGAGCGGTGCAGGATTATGTCTATGTATTGGACTGGTTTCGCGCCCAGGGCCATGTCTATCAGGACATTCAAATGGTCAGAACCATTTTATATCTGGTGCTGGGACTGGTGATTACGGTGGCTTGTTTTAATATTGTCGCCACCCTGATGATGGCGGTGCGTGAGAAAGAGTCGGATATCGCAATTTTGCTGACGATGGGCATGGCGCCGCGACAACTGGTGAAAACCTTCATGTATTTGGGCTGGCTTAATGGTTTATTGGGTAGCCTGGGCGGCACGCTTTGCGGGGTGTTACTGGCCTGGCAAATTGAACCGATCTTTGCTGCTGTCACTAAGCTGCTGGGCAAGTCATTGCTCGATCCCAGTATTTATTTCATTGATTATATACCCTCACTGCTGATGTGGCAGGATGTACTGCTTACCCTGATCATAGCACTTAGCTTAAGTTTTCTGGCAACTTTTTACCCGGCATGGCGGGCCAGTCAAATTGAACCGGCCATTGTGCTGGGACAGCGCTGAGTCCCGGGTTATTTTTCCGCGCGACGCTTAAACAGCTTTAAGCGTTGCGCTTTTCTAACCGACACTATCCACAACCAGTCTATGGCAAAATAGCCGGCAATGCCGGCGGCTATACCCATCAACAGACAACCGGTTAAAAAAGGTTTACCTATCGTATGGATACTGCTGGCCAGCCATTGCCAACTGGCTTCAAAAACAAAAGGCTCAACCGGCGTAGCTAACACTACAGTACCAATCAAATAGCTCAAATAGAACATCACCGGCATGGTTAGCGGATTAGAAATCCATACCAGAGCAACGGCTAATGGCAAATTAACCCTAAGCGGAATGGCAACGGCAGCAGAAGCTACCATCTGAAACGGCATTGGCATCCAGGCCCAAAATAAGCCCACCGCAAAAGCACCGCGTGCAGAACGGCGGTTTAAATGCCACAGGTTGCCGTCATGCAATAAAGTGCCAAATAAATTTAACAGCTTTTGTTGCTTGATTTTTTCCGGTGATGGTAAATATTTCTTAATAAAGTTCTTTGGCATTACAACCTATTCACAAAGAATAAACATGACTCAATTTTGTCTGGGTATCCTTGCTGGCTGTCTATTGTCGTTATTTTTATCGACTGTGCCAGCTATATTTCCACTTATTGCAATAATACTGCTTGTGCCATTAACCTGGCGTCGTTATCGCTGGCTGGCTGGCGCTGTAGTATATTTGCTGCTCTGGCACTGGCAGCTAACTGCTTTACAGTATGCCACATCACAGTTGTTGCAACAGCAGCAGTTGCAGCAACAGCTAGCGGCACCGCTAAGTGTAAGTGGCACTATAGAGCGAATTGTCTCGCAACAGCCCGAGTATAGCCAATTTATATTACGCTTAGATAGCGGACCTGCTGTGGGATATCGTTTGCGCTTAAGCTGGCAGCAAGCCCCGGCATTGCAAACAGGCCAATATTGGCGCTTAGCCATCAGTGTTAAACCGCTTCATAGCAGGCTTAACCCTGGCCTGCTCGACCCTCATAAACATGCCCTGGTACAGCATATTATTGGCAGTGGTTATGTTATCGCGTCCCAGCCCGCCGTCTTGATGGCGCAGCCTGTATCTTGGCGTGAGCAGCTGATGCAGACGATTAAAGACGATATTGCCGATTACCCCGCAGCACACCTACTATTGGCGCTTACTGTTGGCGAGCGTCAATTTACTTCGCAGCAATGGCACGGTATTCAGCATTCCGGCCTGGGACATTTGCTGACCATATCAGGTTTACACATAGGATTAATATTTGGTTGGGTGTTTTGGCTTAGTCATTGGCTCGGCCGCTGCTTGCCTGTGTATGATGGCAAGTACACAAGGTATAGCTACTGGCTGAGTTTGCTGTTGGCATTAGTGGCCGCCATAGCCTATGCCTGGCTGGCAGGCTTCGCTATCCCAACAGTCAGGGCCTTGCTGGCACTGGGGCTGGTGGTGTTGGTTAAGTTGCAGCGGCGTCAGATGAGCTATAGTCAAAGCTGGTTATTGCTGGTAGCCATCATGCTGTTGTGGCAGCCATTATGGTCGCTGAGCAGTGGCTTTTGGCTCTCAGTATCGGCGGTGGCGATTATTTTTGTGTTGCTCTGGCAAGACAGTGAGCGGCCGGGCAAGTCGCGCTTATGGCGCTTTTTCAGATTTCATCTGTATCTGTCTGGCCTGATGTCGCTAGTCAGCGCCAGCTTTTTTGGTGGTATTACGCCGTTAACCCTGGTATCTAATCTGCTGTTTGTGCCTTATTGTAGCGTGCTGGCCATACCCTTATTGTTAGTCACCACCTTGTACAGTTTATTGGGTTTGCCTGCAGCAGAGGGCTTATGGCAACTAACGTTTTGGCTGTTTCAGCCCTTAGCCTGGTATTTAGAATGGTGTGCCAGGCAACCGCTGTGGTGGGCCTGGCCGCAAGGGTCGCCCTTGCTGATTTGGTTACTATTAGCGATGTCAGTAGGCTGGCTTTTAAGCCGTCAGCACTTAGTCTTGGTGTTGCTGGTTTGTCTGCTGCTGCCGCCGGTGGCACGGATGATACAACCTGCACCCTGGCAGTTGCATTTGCTGGATAGTGGTCAGGCGGTATGGTTAGTGCTACAGCGCAAAGAGCAGGCACTGTTGTTTGGCTACAGTGAGCAACAGGCGCAAAGCAGTATCGAGCATTATCTGCTGCCTTTTTTACGTCAGCAAGGTATTGTGCAACTGCAATATACCTTATTGCCCGCTATTGAACCGCAGCAACAGAGCCTGCAATTACTGGCACCGTTAAGTGTAAACTTATACGGTGATGCCCGCTATATTCAGCCTTGCAGTCAGCTTAGTATGACTCTGGCTGATATTACGCTGAGTTTCCCGGCGGCAGCATTGTGGCCAGAGCAATGCATAGTGCAGTTAGAGATTGCCGGCTGGCGGTTACTATTGGCGCCGCAACTGAGTAAGAAACAAGAGCAGCAGTGGCTGGCATCCGGCTTGCTGCCGGCAGTGGATCTGTATTTGTTGGCGCAGCATGGCCGCGACACTGCCAATAGCCTGGATTTTTTGCAGCAACTGGCTCCCGCCATACTGCTTAATAGTAGTGGTTCGGGACGGCATCAGTATCCGGTACAGGCGGTACAGCAGCGCATCCTGTTACTGCAGCGACCGCTGCTGAATACCGAAGTAGAAGGCGCCATTAGTCTGACGTTTTATCCTGATAAGCTGCACATTAGTACCGCCCGCGGCCAGCAATGGCCAAACTGGCTATAAAAAACCTTATTGCTCATAAAAACCAGCAGCAAGTGCTGAAACCTGCTGCACAACAGGCTAGAATAGGCCAAATTGCCTTTGCCAGCGGTTGAATTTTTATGCTGAAGAGGCCTTAGTTATTAAGCAGGTATTGAGTTTGCAGACAACAATTGAGGCCAGTGGGCCAATTTATAAGCGGTTACTTGGTTATCTAAAACCCTACCGGCTTGGCTTTATCGCCGCCATTATTGGTATGGTTGGCTACGCTATGGTCGATGCGGCTTTTATTTCGATGATCCAACCGTTTATTGATATCGGTATTCAGGATAAGGATGCTGAGTTTTTAAAATATGCGCCACTGGTGGTAGTGCTGATGTTTGTGCTGCGTGGCGGCTTTCATTTTATCGCGACCTACTGCATCAGCTGGGTTGGTGGCCACATTGTAAAGGATATCCGCCAGCAATTATTTGGCCATTTGATGCGTTTGCCGGTCAGCTTTCATGATAATCACTCTACCGGGGAGCTGATTTCAAAAATTACCTATGATGCCGAGCAGGTGAAGCAGTCACTGACCAAAGCGTTAATCGTGCTGGTGCGCGAGGGGGCTTTTATCATCGGCTTGATTTTTGTCATGTTTTGGCACAGCTGGCAGCTATCATTGATTTTTTTCATGATAGCACCGTTAATCGCGCTGATAGTGCGTTTTGTTTCTAAACGTTTTCGACAGCTGAGCAAACGTATTCAGCAGGCGATGGGTGGTGTGACGACCTCATCCGAGCAAATGCTCAATGGCCATAAGGTGATCCTGGCTTTTGGTGGTCAGGCGGTGGAAGATCAGCGCTTTGCCAATGTAAACAATAATACCCGGACTCAGGGTATAAAAATGGATGCGGCTCAGGCGATAAGCTCGGGCATTATCCAGTTGATTGCCTCTTTTGCCCTGGCTTTTGTCATTTTTCTGGCCAGCTCACCCGAGATGCTGGATAGTCTGACCGCGGGTAGCTTTTCGACCATTGTCACCTGTATGGTGATGCTATTAAAACCATTAAAGCAGTTGACAACAGTTAACAGTGATTTTCAGCGCGGAATTTCTGCAGCCAGCAGTATTTTTAGCATTTTGGATCAGCTGCCCGAGCACGACGGCGGTACTCTTACCCTCGATAAAGCCAAAGGTGATATTCGTTTTGAGGCTGTCAGTTTTCATTACCCTGGGCATCAGCAACAAGTGCTGGCCGATGTCAGCTTTAGTGTTAAAGCCGGCCAGACCGTAGCGCTGGTTGGCCGCTCTGGCAGTGGTAAAACCACTATTTCCAGTTTGCTGCCGCGCTTTTATCAGGTTGAGCAAGGGCAAATTTTACTGGACGGCCAAGATATTCGCCATTACACCCTGGCCTCGTTACGCCAGCAAATTGCGCTGGTATCGCAGCATGTCACCCTATTTAACGATACCATTGCCAATAATATTTGCTATGGCTCAACGGCTGAGGTCGACCCGGCGCATTTACTGGATGTGGCAGAAAAAGCCCACGTACTGGAATTTGCGCAAAAGCTGCCACAGGGCCTTAATACTGTCGTGGGGGAGAATGGTGTCAGTTTATCGGGTGGTCAGCGTCAGCGTATTGCCATTGCCAGAGCCTTATTGCGCCAGGCGCCGATTTTAATTCTGGATGAAGCGACGTCGGCTCTTGATACGGAGTCCGAGCGGAAAATTCAATCTGCACTCACGGCCTTATTGCATGGCCGCACCAGCCTGGTGATTGCGCACCGCTTATCAACTATAGAAAACGCGGATCTGATTATCGTGATGGATCAGGGGCGCATTGTTGAGCAGGGCACTCATAGTGAGTTGTTAGCCAGTAATGGCGCCTATGCCCAGTTGCACAAGCTACAGTTTGGCAGTGACAGTTGAGCCGCATTGAACAACTGTGGTATGGCAAGAGCAAAGTAGCAGGGCTATTGCTGCCCTTAAGTGCCATATTCTGGTTGCTGAGCAGCCTACGCCGCTTTGCTTACCAACGCGGCTGGCTAAAGCAGCAGCGCCTTAACGCACCGGTGATTATTGTCGGCAATATCAGTGTCGGCGGCACCGGTAAAACGCCTTTTACCCTGTGGCTATGCCGCTATTTACAGCAGGCAGGTTTTCGCCCTGGCATTATCAGCCGTGGTTATGGTGCTAACATTAGCCAGCCGCTGCTGGTGGCTCCCGGTCATATAGCCAGTGAAGTGGGCGATGAGCCCTTATTGCTGGCGCAATTAAGCGGTTGTCCGGTAGTGGTGTGCCCGAACCGGCCGGCAGCGGGGCGTTTTTTATTAGCGCAAACCGACTGTAACATCATTATTTCTGATGATGGCTTACAACATTATGCGCTGGCGCGTGATCTGGAACTGGTGCTGGTTGATGGCTTGCGTGGCTTAGGCAATGGCTGGCTGCTGCCGGCAGGGCCGCTGCGGGAGACGGCTGCACGCTTAGCAGACGTTGATTTGGTGATTGCTAACAGTCAGATGCAGCCTTTTGCGGATGGCGTTATGCTATTAAAGGCTGCAGCAGCTCAGGCGCTAGATGGTAGTGGTCGGGTGTTAAGCCCGCAACCGGTGACCTTGCTGGCGGGTATTGGCAACCCTAAACGCTTTGTTAAAACCGCAGAGGCAGCCGGTTTTGAGGTTAAGGCTTGTCGGTTTTTTGCTGATCACCATGCGTTTTCCCCAGCAGATTTAGCCGATATCAGCGGGCCTATCTTAATGACTGAAAAAGACGCGGTAAAATGCCGGGCCTTTGCCACTGCACAGTGTTTTAGTCTTGGTGTGTCAGCTGAGCCCGATCAGGCGGTATTGACCAAGCTGAACACACTGCTAGCGGCTTTAACCGCTAAAACTAACCGCTAAGGCTAACCACTTCGTTTATAATCAGGTTGCTAAACCCGGTTGATACTCACATTGATACAGACTGTAAGGATAAAAAATGGCACTTAAATTGGCTTTGCTCGACATCCTCGCCTGCCCGCTGTGCAAGGGCAAGTTAAAATATGATAAAGAGGGTGAGCGTCTGTTGTGCTTATTTGACCGGCTGGCCTACCCGGTGAAACAGCATATACCGGTGCTTATCGCTGAGGAAGCCAGTGAGCTTGACAGTGAAGAGTGTGCCAAATGGCGTTCCTAGTTGTTATACCCGCCCGTTATGCCAGCAGTCGCTTACCAGGTAAGCCGTTAGCCGATATTGGCGGTGTCAGCATGGTAGAGCGGGTATACCGTCAGGCCCTGGCCAGCGGTGCCAGTCGGGTGGTGGTCGCTACCGATGATGCACGGGTGGCGGCTGTGGTGGAACAGTTTGGTGGCGAAGTCTGTATGACAAAGCCTGAGCATCAATCAGGCACTGAGCGTTTGGCGGAGGTGGTCACTAAGCTACAACTAACTACTGATACCATAGTGGTTAATGTACAGGGGGATGAGCCCTTTATTCCGCCTTTAGTTATTCAGCAGGTAGCTCAAAATCTGGCGTCGCAACAACGGGCACAAATGGCCACCTTGGCGGTGCCGCTCAATGATGCCAGCGAAATTGCCAACCCTAATATTGTTAAAGTGGTTTGCGATAAAGCCGGCTATGCCTTGTATTTTAGTCGCAGCGTGATCCCGTTTGACCGGGATGGCCGGGTACAACACGAACTGTCCAGTCATTACCGGCGCCATATCGGTATTTATGCTTATCGGGCCGGCTTTATCCAGCGCTATGTCGCCTGGCCTGCGTCTGCGTTAGAGCAAATTGAAAGCCTGGAGCAATTGCGTGTGTTGTGGCAGGGTGAGGCTATTCATGTCGATACGGCATTGGAAATCCCACCAGTTGGGGTGGATACTGCGGCTGATCTAGAGCATGCCCGCCGTTATGCCGCCAGCCTGAACAAATGAGTATGCCCTTCACTCTGGTTGACCAGCAAGCGGACTTTGTTGTACTGAGCAAAGCCGCGGGGGTGAGTTTTCACTCGGAAGACGGCCCCGGCTTGGTTGTACTGGCAGCCCAGCAGCTGGGTTTTGCTTTATACCCGGTGCATCGGCTGGATAAGGTGACTTCAGGTTTGATTATACTGGCCCGAAGTAGCGAAGCGGCTGCGGCGTTAAGTCGCTTATTTAGCAAGCATGCCATAGAAAAATATTACCTGGCATTATCGCTGAGCAAGCCTTCGAAAAAGCAAGGCTGGGTAAAGGGCGATATGCAGGCTGCACGTCGTGGCAGCTGGAAGTTATTGCCCAGCCTGCAGCAACCTGCGGTCAGTTATTTTGTCAGCCAGGGTTTTACTGAGTTGCCGTTTCGGGCTTTTCTGATCAAACCCTTTACCGGTAAGACTCATCAGATCCGGGTGGCGCTAAAAAGTCTCGGCGCGGCGATTCTGGGCGATACCTTGTATGGTGCGGCCCGCGCCGACCGTGTGTATTTACATGCTTTTGCGCTCCGTTTTTGCCTCAATGGTAAGGTGTATCAGTATCTGCAATGGCCGGCAGAGGGCAGTTGTTTTCAACAATTATTACAACAGCCACTGAGCGCCTGGGCAGAGCCCTGGCAACTCGACTGGCCAGTCTATAAACAACCTGAAGCCGTTAAGTGAGCCGTTAAGTGGCTAATTAAATAGCTAGAAAAGTGAAGAATATGTCTGATTATGATTTACGTTTTGCCGGTATTGCCCGTTTATATGGCATGAAGGCTTTGGCGCAGTTCCGGCAATCTCATGTTTGTGTGATTGGCATCGGCGGCGTGGGCAGCTGGGTAGCGGAAGCGCTGGCGCGCTCTGGTATTGGCCAGCTAACCTTGATTGACTTGGACGATGTTTGTATCAGTAATATCAACCGGCAACTGCATGCACTGACGGACACCATAGGCCAGGATAAAGTGGCTGTAATGGCATCGCGCATTCAGGCAATAAACCCTGAATGCCAGGTGCATCAGATAGCCGATTTTATTGCGATTGACAATCTGGCGCAGTTTATTACGCCGGATTTGGATTATGTGGTGGATGCCATAGATTCGATTAAAGCTAAAGTGGCGTTACTGGCATTTTGTAAACGGCATAAAATTAAAGTCATCAGCACCGGTGGTGCCGGTGGTCAAACGGACCCCACCCAAATACAGATAGCAGATTTAACTCAGACCGTTAACGATCCATTGTTAGCCAAAGTACGCAATTGTTTACGGCGGGATTATAACTTTAGTCGTAATCCTAAACGTCGTTTTGGCATTGACTGTGTTTATTCAACCGAACAATTGAAATATCCACAGCCGGATGGCTCTGTCTGCCAGCAAAAACCCGCTGTATCAGCAGAAGATGAAGCACCTGGCAGCATGCGGCTGGATTGTAGCGGCGGTTTTGGTGCGACCATGGTGGTCACCGCCAGCTTTGGTCTGGCGGCGGCATCAAGGGTATTGCTCAAGCTGCAGCAAAAAGCGCTGCAGGCTAATGACAGCAGCTGTTGATTTTTTGCACCATAGCCGCCAAGCCATTGCCGCGAGATTGACTTAAATAGGGTTTGAGTTGCAACTTATCAAAGGCTTGTGTTAAGTCGAACTTTTTAAGTTGCTGGTTATTCATACCATTTACCAGGCATAACATAATTGCCATCAAGCCTTTGACAATTCGCGCTTCGCTGTCCAGAACAAATAAATGCTGATCGGCCGGTTTATTGTAATAATGCAACAACCAGGCTCGGCTTTCACAGCCTTTCACCAGCAACTGCTGTTGTTTCATTTTTTCTGGTATCGCCGGTATTTTTTTACCCAATTGCATTAAAATGCGGTATTTAGATTGCCAGTCTTTAGCTTGTTGCAGCGCAGGTAAATCTACCTGTTGTATTTGGCTAAGCCCGAGTTCTGTTTCTGCTAATAATTGTTCTAATGTCATGCAGTTAAAATCTCCACTGCCTGCTTAAGAGCCTGCAGGCTGCTAGCCACATCGGCTGAAGTATTGTAGGGCGCAAAAGAAAAGCGAACGGCTCCGGGCAGCGCCAACTGGTCAAAAAATGGCATAGCGCAATGCTTTCCACCGCGCACGGCAACATATTGCTGATCAAGCAGGCTGGCCACATCAGACGGATGTTCAGCCTGTACATTTAAAGACACTATGCCTGCATTATGCACAGGGCTGGACAAAATATCCAGCCCTGGAATTTTTTTAAGACCCTGATAAAACTCATTTAATAGATCTTGCTTATGTAAAATAATGTTATTTTTGTTATAGCTTTGTATAAACTTAAGTGCGCTAGCCAGACCGATAGCCCCGGCAATAGGCGGGGTACCGGCTTCCAGCCGGAACGGCAGCTGGTTAAAACTGGTATGGCTGAAACTGACTTCGGCAATCATTTCGCCGCCACCAAGTAAGGGTGTTAATTGCTCCAGCGCCGCTTGTTTCCCGTACAAAATGCCGATACCGGTCGGGCCATAGCATTTATGGCCAGAGAAAACGTAAAAGTCGCAGTCCAGTTGCTGCACATCTGCGCCCAGATGCACGATACCCTGAGCGCCATCGACCACAGTGAGGGCACCGACGGCTTTCGCTTGCTGCAGCATCTGCGGCAACGGGGTGATATGGCCCAGTACATTTGATACCTGAGTTAAACTGACCAGTTTCGGTTTAAGCGTCAACAACTGCTGATAAGCCTGCTGATCCAGATGATGCTCCTTGGTTAGAGGGATCACATCTATAATCACGCCATGGCGCTGACAATGTAACTGCCAGGGCACAATATTGGCATGATGCTCCAGCGCACTAAGCAATATGCGGTCACCGGCTTTTAAATAACCATGCATCAGGCCAAAAGCGATTTGATTCAGCGCCGCCGTGCTGCCACTACAAAAAATCACTTCTGTCGGCTGGCGGGCATTAATGCATTGGGCTATGTCGGCGCGGGCCTGTTCAAATAACACCGTAGCCTGTTGGCTTAATCTATGGGCGCCTCGGTGGACATTGCTGTTGGCTGCCTGATAAAAATGGCTAATGGCATCCAGTACCGGCTGCGGTTTATGCGTGGTGGCGGCATTATCCAGGTAAATCCAGTCGGGCTGCTGCTGAAAAAACGGAAACTGCTGTCGAAACTGCTGTGGGTTAAAGGCAAGCATAGGATCCCTGCTGTCTGATCATAAAAAAAAGCGGCTAATTAGCCGCTTTAGTCAGGTTAAACCCGCTTAACGCTGATCAACCTTAATAAAGTCACGTGCATTATAACCGGTATACAGCTGACGTGGCCGGCCGATTTTGTGGCCTTTTTCACTGAGCATTTCATCCCAGTGAGAAATCCAGCCGACGGTGCGCGACATGGCGAAAATCACCGTAAACATACTAGTCGGAATACCAATGGCTTTTAAGATAATACCACTGTAAAAATCGACGTTCGGATACAGTTTTTTCTCAATGAAGTAGGGGTCTTCCAGCGCAATACGCTCCAGCTCCATCGCCACATCTAACAGTGGGTCTTTCACGTTCAGCTCTTTTAGCACTTCATGGCAGGTTTCACGCATCACTTTAGCCCTTGGGTCAAAGTTTTTATAAACGCGGTGGCCAAAGCCCATTAAGCGGAAACTGTCATTTTTATCTTTGGCGCGTGCCACAAACTCCGGAATGCGATCAACAGAACCAATCTGCTGTAACATTTTCAGACAAGCTTCGTTGGCGCCGCCATGTGCCGGGCCCCACAGTGAAGCCACACCCGCCGCGATACAGGCATAAGGGTTTGCACCAGATGAACCGGCTAAGCGTACGGTAGAGGTTGAGGCGTTTTGTTCATGATCCGCATGCAACATAAAGATTTTATCCATGGCCTTGGCCAGGATAGGGCTAACTTTATAATCTTCAGCAGGTACAGAGAACATCATGTGCAGGAAGTTTTCTGAATAGCTTAATTCGTTGCGCGGATACACAAAAGGCTGACCTACCGTATATTTGTAGGCCATGGCGGATATCGTCGGTAGCTTAGCAATCAAGCGATGAGCACTGCGTTTACGCTGCTGTGGATCGTTGATATCTAAATCTGAGTGGTAAAAAGACGACAGGGCGCCAACCACACCACACAACATCGCCATCGGGTGAGCATCCACCCGGAAACCCTGGAAGAAGGAGGCAATTTTTTCATGTACCATGGTATGACGGGTAATGGTAGTGACGAAATGCTCATAGTCTTCAGCTTTGGGCAGCTCGCCTTCAAGCAGCAGGTAGCATAACTCTAAATAGTCAGAATGTTCTGCCAGTTGCTCAATAGGATAACCACGATGCAGTAATACACCATTGTCGCCGTCGATATAAGTAATTTTAGATTCACAGGAGCCCGTTGACATAAAACCCGGATCAAAGGTGAAGTATCCCTGTTGACCGAGCGTACGAACGTCAATTACGTCAGTGCCTGCCGAGCCAGAGTAGATTGGTAACTCGAAAGATTTCCCATCAATCTGCACAACAGCCTTTCTATCTGCCATTGGATTTCTCCTATTGTTATAGTATCGGGTAAAGGGGTGTTACGGCTATTCTACCCGCAAACCGCCCCCTTAAGTCAATTTTAATGCGTTATTGCTTAATAAGTATTCGACTCTAGTCGTATTGCTGCAATAGTACTTCTGTGTAATGTTTCATCTACGGAATTTTCCGGGTAAAACTAAACAAAAATTGTAATAACACATCATGAAATATATACTATTGCCGGCGTAAAAACAGTTCACTAATCAGTCAGGTTTTGTTGTAACCGCTGTTGAACCAGCTTAAGTGATAACCAGTACATGACTAGGGAGTTGACGCTGTATTTAGCGCCACCAAAACAGCGACAATAATGACAACCAAGCTCAGTTTGGGCATTAATGGGCAAGATACTGTGAAAAAGCAAAGACCAGTAAATCTAGATTTATCAACAATCTCTCTACCTGCGACCGCTAAAGCGTCTATTCTGCACCGGGTAACCGGCGTAGCTATGTTTTTTGCCTTAGTGTTTGTGATCTGGGCATGGGCCTATTCACTGCAAGATGAACAAAGCTTTGAATACGTAAAAGGGCTGATGCAGTCGCCTTTGGCAAGTTTTATTGCCTGGGGCACGATCACGGTACTTATTTATCACCTTATCGGTGGTATCCGCCATTTAATTATGGACCTGGGGCATTGGGAGGAGCTGGATTCCGGTAACCTCAGCGCCAAAATTACTATAGGTCTGTGGATTGTATTAGCGATTTTAGCAGGAGTTTGGATATGGTTCTGAATCAGGCAAGCCTGAAGCGCGATGGCGTTCAGGATTATGTATCTTTGCGGGCCAGTGCAATCGTACTTGCTAGCTACACCTTATTCATTTTAGGTTTTTTCCTATTCTTTTTCGACGGCACTTTTAACGCTTGGCACGGCTTATTCGATAACCTGTTGGTTAAAGTCTTTACCTTGCTGGCGTTGATCTCCATAGCCATTCACACCCGTATCGGGTTGTGGCAGGTACTGACTGACTATATCAAGTGCGCCAAGTTGCGTGCGGTATTGCAGTTTGTGCTGTCTGTTATTGCCTTCAGCTATGTTGCCGTTGGTCTCTTTGTGTTGTGGGGTGCCTAAGTGAATATTCCTGTAAGAGAATTTGATGCCATTGTTATTGGTGCCGGCGGCGCGGGTATGCGTGCCGCCTTGCAAATTACCCAGTCTGGCTTAAGTTGTGCATTATTGTCCAAAGTCTTTCCAACCCGTTCGCACACGGTTTCAGCGCAGGGTGGTATTACCGTGGCGCTGGGCAATTCCCATGAAGATAATTGGGAATGGCATATGTTTGATACCGTAAAAGGTTCAGACTATATCGGTGATCAGGACGCGATTGAATACATGTGTAAAACCGGCCCGAAAGCCATTACCGAGCTGGAAAACATGGGTTTACCTTTCTCTCGCTTTGAAAACGGTCGCGTGTATCAACGACCTTTTGGTGGCCAGTCGAAAAACTTTGGTGGTGAGCAGGCTGCGCGTACTGCGGCGGCTGCCGACCGTACCGGCCATGCCTTACTGCATTTGCTGTATCAGCAAAACGTTAAAAACCGCACTCAGGTCTTTTCTGAGTGGTATGCGCTGGATCTGGTGAAAAACCAGGATGGCGCTGTAGTAGGTTGTACCGCTATCGACATTGAAACCGGCGAGATTGTCTATTTCAAAGCCAAAGCCACCGTGCTGGCGACGGGTGGTGCCGGCCGTATTTATGCCTCAACCACCAATGCGCATATTAATACCGGTGACGGTGTAGGTATGGCATTGCGTGCCGGTGTGCCGCTGCAGGATATGGAAATGTGGCAATTCCACCCCACCGGTATTGCTGGTGCGGGTACGCTGGTGACGGAAGGCTGCCGCGGTGAAGGTGGTTACCTGTTAAATAAAGATGGCGAGCGCTTTATGGAGCGTTATGCGCCCAATGCCAAAGACCTGGCAGGCCGTGATGTAGTAGCACGCTCAATGATGACTGAGATTCGCGAAGGTCGTGGTTGTGATGGTCCATGGGGTCCGCACATTAAACTTAAGTTAGACCATTTAGGTGCTGAAGTACTGGAAAGCCGTTTGCCGGGTATCTGTGAATTATCACGTACCTTTGCCCACGTTGACCCGGTAAAAGAACCTATTCCGGTAATTCCTACTTGCCACTACATGATGGGCGGCATTCCGACCAATGTGAATGGTCAAGTCATTCATCCTAAAGCCGATGGCTCAGAATCTATCGTTGCCGGTCTATTTGCCTGTGGCGAAATTGCCTGTGTATCAGTGCACGGTGCTAACCGTTTAGGTGGTAACTCACTGTTGGACTTAGTAGTGTTTGGCCGCGCAACTGGCTTACACTTAGGTGAAGCACTGGCCGCGACACCTGAAGGCCGTGCGGCTTCTCAATCTGACCTTGATGCCGCCTTAGCCCGAACCCGTCGCTGGGAAGACAGCAAAGTAGGCCAGGGTGAAGATCCGGTGCAAATCAAGAAAGACTTACAACAATGTATGCAGCTTAACTTCTCGGTATTCCGTGAAGGCCAGGCGATGGCTGAAGGTTTGCAACAATTAAAAGAAATTCGCGAGCGCTTACAGTTTGCCCGTTTAGATGATAAGAGTTCAGATTTTAATACTATGCGTATTGAGTGTCTGGAGTTGGACAATCTGATGGAAACCGCTTTTTCTACTGCGGTGGCGGCAAACTTCCGTACTGAAAGTCGTGGCGCGCATGCCCGCTTTGACTTCCCGGATCGTGATGATGATAACTGGTTGTGTCATAGTGTTTATACGCCAGACACAGAATCTATGTTTAAGCGTAAAGTGAATCTGGAACCACAGTTCCGTGACGCTTTCCCGCCTAAAGCACGTACTTACTAAGAGGGCTCAGCGATGAACAAGTTGGTGTTTTCAGTCTATCGTTATAACCCTGATGTCGATAATGCACCACGCATGCAGGATTATACGCTGGATAACCCGGAAGGCCGGGACATGATGGTGCTGGATGCACTGTTAAAGTTAAAAGAGCAGGATCCGAGCCTGTCTTTCCGTCGCAGCTGTCGTGAAGGTGTTTGCGGCTCTGATGGCCTGAATATGAATGGTAAAAACGGCCTGGCCTGTATTACTCCTTTATCTGCCGTGGGTTTAAAAGGCGGAAAAATCGTCGTTCGTCCATTGCCTGGTTTACCGGTAGTGCGTGATCTGGTGGTTGATATGAGCCAGTTTTACACCCAGTATGAAAAGGTTAAACCTTACCTTATTAATGACAGTAAGTTGCCACCTGCCGGAGAGTTTTTGCAATCTCCGGAAGAGCCTGCCAAGCTTGATGGCTTATACGAGTGTATACTCTGTGCTTGCTGTTCAACATCTTGTCCGTCTTTTTGGTGGAATCCGGATAAATTTATTGGTCCGGCAGGTTTATTACACGCCTACCGCTTTTTAGCCGACAGCCGAGATACTGCAACAGAGCAGCGTTTAAATGATTTAGATGATGCTTTTAGTGTGTTCCGTTGTCACGGTATTATGAATTGCGTCAGTGTGTGTCCAAAAGGTCTGAATCCGACCAAGGCAATTGGTCAGATTAAATCGATGTTATTAAACCGGGCGCTGTAAGGCGCCCTTTGCCGGTATATATTAAAAAACTGCCGATTTCGCAGGCGAGAAGGCAGTTTTTTTGCTACTTTTTTCCAGGTGCGCAGAAATAAGGGAAACTAAATGCACGAAGGTGTAATGAAGGCGTGGTTAGAGTCTTCACATCTTGGCGGTGGCAACATGGCCTATGTGGATGAACTCTATGAATCCTACTTAGCAGAACCTACCAGTGTTGGTGACGAATGGCGTGAATTTTTTGCAAACTTGCCAAAAATTGATGGCGTTGATCTTGAAATCCGTCACTCTGAGGTTCGACAGCAATTTACTGAACTGGCCAAAAATAAACACCGTGAAGTGGTGGTGGTTAACAATGGCGGCAGTGATACCCGTCAGGTTAAAGTGCTGCAGTTGATTAACTCTTATCGTTTTCGTGGTCATCAGCATGCTAATCTTGATCCATTAAATTTGTGGAAGCAACCGAGAGTTCGCGATCTCGAATTATCATTTCATGATTTATCTGAAGCTGATTACGATACTGAGTTCAATGTTGGATCATTCGCTTCTGGTCAGGAAACGATGAAACTGGGTGATTTGCATAAAGCACTGGAGCGCACCTATTGCGGTTCCATCGGTGCTGAGTATATGCATATTGTCTCTACTGATGAAAAACGCTGGATCCAGCAACGTTTAGAAAGCATTCAATCCAGCCCCGCCTTTGATAAAGCCGGTAAGCTACAGATCTTAAAAGGCCTGGTTGCTGCTGATGGCCTGGAAAAATACCTTGGTTCTAAATTTCCCGGCGCAAAACGTTTTGGCCTGGAAGGTGGTGACGCCTTAATCCCTATGCTAAAGGCAATGATACACCGTGCCGGTGAGCAGGGAGCAAAAGACTCTGTTATTGGTATGGCTCACCGTGGCCGCTTAAATACCCTGATTAACGTACTGGGTAAAAATCCGTCAACCTTATTTGATGAGTTTGCCGGTAAATATGAAGTAGTGGGTGCCGGTGACGTAAAATACCATATGGGTTTTTCGTCAGACTTTGAAACTAAAGGTGGCAATGTCCACTTAGCCTTGGCTTTTAACCCGTCGCATCTGGAAATTGTAAACCCTGTTGTTATCGGCTCGGTGCGTGCCCGCTTAGATCGCCGTGGCTGCACGGATGGTTCGCTAGCCTTGCCTATTACCATTCATGGTGATTCGGCCTTTGCCGGACAGGGTGTGGTCGCTGAAACCTTTAATATTTCTCAAACCCGTGCCTTTAAAGTTGGCGGTACTGTGCGGGTGGTAATCAATAACCAGGTGGGTTTTACTACGTCAAACCCGGAGGATACCCGCTCCACCCCATACTGTACTGATATTGCCAAAATGGTGCAGGCACCTATTTTCCACGTTAATGGAGATGATCCGGAAGCGGTGGTCTTGGTGGCGCAGCTGGCGGTGGATTATCGCAATACCTTTAAACGCGATGTGGTTATTGATTTATTCTGCTACCGCCGTAATGGTCATAACGAAGCGGATGAGCCTAATGCGACTCAGCCGTTAATGTACCAGAAAATTAAAAAACACCCGACACCACGCGAAATCTATGCGGCTAAATTAATTGAGCAGGGCGTATTCACGGACGATGACGTAAAAACCCTGATCAGTGACTACCGCGATGCGCTGGATAAAGGCGATTGTGTGGTTGAAGAATGGCGCCCTATGACAGAAACTTCTGTCGACTGGCGGCCCTTTATCGGCCATGACTGGGATGCGACCTACGATGCCAGCATGACAGTTGAGCGTTTAGTGGCGCTGGGTGAAAAAGCCATTAGTTTACCTGAAGGCTATGCCTTGCAACGTCAGGTAGGCCGGGTTTATGAAGACCGCGCCTTGATGCTCAAAGGCGACAAGAAGATTGACTGGGGCTTTGCTGAAATTCTGGCTTATGCTTCAACGGTGAGTGAAGGCAATCGTATTCGTATCGTTGGTCAGGACTCTGGCCGCGGCACCTTCTTCCATCGTCATGCCGTGCTGCACAATCAAGATGACGGCAGCACCTATATTCCGCTGCAAAAAATTGCTGATGATCAAGGGCCATTTCAGGTATTTGACTCAGCGTTATCAGAAGAAGCGGCTATGGCCTTTGAATACGGCTATGCTACGGCAGAGCCAAGGGCCCTGGTCATTTGGGAAGGCCAGTTTGGTGACTTCGCCAACGGTGCTCAGGTGGTGATTGATCAGTTTTTAAGTTCTGGCGAGCAGAAATGGGGCCGCTTATGTGGTCTGACCTTATTGTTACCACACGGTTATGAAGGTCAGGGGCCGGAGCACTCTTCCGCCCGCTTAGAGCGTTTCTTACAGCTGTGTGCTGATCACAATATGCAAGTCTGTGTACCGACAACGCCTGCTCAGGTGTTTAATATGCTACGCCGGCAAATGGTGCGGCCAATGCGCCGGCCATTGATTGTGATGTCGCCCAAGTCATTGTTACGTCATCCGCTGGCTACCTCAACGCTGGAAGAACTAGCCTCTGGTACATTCCAGAACGTGATTGCTGAGGTAGATACGCTGGATGCAGAAGCCGTAAAACGCGTGGTGTTCTGTAGTGGTAAGGTGTATTACGAGCTACTGGAAGAGCGTCGCAAGCGTGAACAGACTGATGTGGCTATTATTCGCGTTGAACAGTTATATCCGTTCCCGCATGATGAACTGGCTGAAGTCATGTCTGCTTATCAGCATGTCACTGATTTTGTCTGGTGTCAGGAAGAACCGCAGAACCAAGGCGCCTGGTACTGCAGCCAGCACCATTTCCGTGCTGCCATTCCAAAAGCAGGTTATCTCAGTTATGCCGGCCGTGAAGCCTCATCGTCTCCGGCAGTCGGCTACTTGTCAGTGCATAATAAGCAACAACAAGCGCTGGTGAATGACGCTCTGACTATTAAATAATGCATTTGCCGGCCCGCATGCTGGGCCGGTTGAACGAAATAAGACCAACCGGTAAAAGGTGAAAAAGTGGAAATTAAAGTACCCGTACTTCCAGAATCTGTTGCAGATGCAACTATTGCCACCTGGCATGTTAAGACTGGCGAAGCTGTCAGCCGTGATCAGGTATTAGTCGATATTGAAACTGATAAAGTTGTGCTTGAAGTTGTGGCACAGGCTGATGGCGTGATGGGCGAGATCCTGCATGATGTGGGCGCTACCGTAACGGCAGAAGAAGTGATCGGTAAGATGTCAGCAGGCGATGCCCCTGCGGCAAAATCCGCTGACAAAGCCAATACTAAAGCAGATACTGCCAGCAAAGCCGAAGCAACATCGACTGATAAAGCGGATGAGGGCAATGATGATGCGTTAAGCCCGTCAGTGCGCCGCTTAATTGCAGAGAAAGGCTTGGATGCCAGCAAAATTAAAGGCTCAGGTAAAAATGGCCGCGTCACCAAAGAAGACGTGGAAAAATTCCTGGCCAGCCCGGCTAAAACCACTACTACCGCGGTTGCCGCACCAGTGTCTGAACGTAGCCAGAAGCGGGTACCGATGACGCGTCTGCGCAAAACCATCGCTAACCGTTTGCTCGAAGCCAAAAACTCAACGGCAATGCTCACTACCTTTAATGAAGTGAACATGAAGCCGATTATGGACTTGCGTAAGCAATATCAAGACGTATTTGAAAAGCGTCATGGTATCCGTTTAGGCTTTATGTCGTTTTATGTTAAAGCGGTGACTGAAGCGCTGAAGCGTTTCCCGGAAGTGAATGCGGCTATTGATGGTGATGATATTGTGTATCATAACTATTTTGATGTCAGTATAGCGGTATCGACCCCACGTGGTCTGGTCACGCCAGTACTGCGTGATTGCGATAAAATGAACTTGGCTGAAATTGAAAAGGCCATTAAAGAGCTGGCATTAAAAGGCCGCGATGGCAAGCTGTCGATGGATGATTTAACCGGTGGTAACTTTACCATTACTAACGGTGGTGTCTTTGGTTCCTTAATGTCTACGCCTATTATCAACCCGCCACAATCTGCGATTTTAGGTATGCATAAAATTCAGGACAGGGTAATGGTGGTTGACGGTAAGATGGAAATTCTGCCAATGATGTATCTGGCGCTGTCTTATGATCACCGCATTATTGATGGCAAAGAGTCGGTCGGTTTCCTGGTAACCATTAAAGAGTTACTGGAAGATCCAACCCGTATTTTGTTGGATATCTAATAGTTATTCTTAAGAAGTGAAAAAAAATGCTGTTGTTTTGCGACAACAGCATTTTGAATAATCGTGATTGGCACTATAATATGCGCCGATCATTGGGTCAGGCTGCACCATAGTGGGCAGCTTTAATTTACAAATACGGAAAATAGCCATGAATTTGCACGAGTATCAGGCAAAACAGCTGTTCCGCGAATACGGTTTACCGGTTTCTGAAGGTTATGCGGAAGAAACACCGCAAGCTGCTGCAGAAGCTGCGGATCGTATCGGCGGTAGTCGCTGGGTAGTAAAAGCGCAGGTCCACGCTGGTGGTCGCGGTAAAGCTGGCGGCGTGAAACTGGTTTCTTCAAAAGAAGAAATCCGCAATTTTGCTCAGAACTGGTTGGGCAAAAATCTGGTCACTTACCAAACTGACGAAAAAGGTCAGCCGGTTAACAAAATTCTGGTTGAAACCTGCACTGATATCGAAAAAGAGCTTTACTTAGGTGCAGTAGTGGACCGTTCTACGCGTCGTATCGTGTTTATGGCCTCTACTGAAGGTGGCGTAGATATCGAGAAAGTTGCCGAAGAAACCCCGGAAAAAATCATTAAGATGTCGGTAGATCCATTAGTGGGTGCCCAGCCATTCCAGGCGCGTGAAATTGGTTTTAAATTAGGCTTAAATGCCACCCAAATCAAGCAATTCACTCACATTTACCTTGGTCTGGCCAAGATGTTTGTTGATTTAGATATTGCCCTGATTGAAGTAAACCCTCTGGTTATCACCTCTGAAGGCAATCTGCACTGTCTGGATGCCAAGCTGGTTGCTGATAGCAATGCCTTATACCGTCAGCCTAAATTACGTGCTTTCCATGATCCTTCACAAGAAGATGAGCGTGAAGCTAAAGCGGCCCAGTGGGAGCTGAACTATGTTGCCTTAGAAGGTAATATCGGTTGTATGGTTAACGGTGCTGGTTTAGCTATGGGTACTATGGACATCGTGAAATTAAGCGGTGGCCAGCCAGCTAACTTCCTGGACGTTGGTGGTGGTGCGACCAAAGAGCGCGTCTCAGAAGCCTTTAAAATTATCCTGTCTGACTCTGCGGTTAAAGCGGTATTCGTTAACATTTTCGGCGGTATCGTACGTTGCGATATGATTGCTGAAGGTATTATCGGTGCCGTTGAAGAAGTCGGTGTAGCCGTTCCGGTAGTGGTGCGGTTAGAAGGCAATAACGCAGAATTAGGTGCGAAAAAGCTGCAGGAAAGTGGTTTAAATATCATTGCAGCAAATTCTTTATCTGAAGCTGCCAAAGCTGTAGTTAAAGCTGCGGAGGGTAAATAATGAGTATCTTAATCAATAAAGACACCAAGGTGATCTGTCAGGGTTTTACTGGTAGTCAGGGTACTTTCCACTCTACTCAGGCCATTGAATATGGTACTAAAATGGTAGGTGGTGTTAGCCCGGGTAAAGGCGGTACTACGCACTTAGGTTTACCGGTGTTCAACACTGTTGCCGATGCAGTGCAAGCCACAGGCGCCACTGCTACCGTTATCTATGTTCCGGCACCATTTTGTAAAGATGCCATCATCGAAGCGGCTGATGCCGGTATCGAGCTGATTGTGTGTATCACTGAAGGTATCCCGACTATCGACATGTTATTCGCTAAAGAATACATCGATGGTAAAGGTATCCGGATGATTGGCCCTAACTGCCCGGGCGTGATCACGCCAGGTGAGTGTAAAATTGGTATTATGCCAGGTCACATTCACAAGCCAGGTAAAGTGGGTATCGTGTCACGCTCAGGCACTCTGACTTATGAAGCGGTTAAGCAAACCACTGATGAAGGTTTTGGTCAGTCTAGCTGTGTAGGTATTGGTGGCGACCCGATTCCGGGTTCTAACTTTATCGACATTCTGAAGTTGTTCCAGGAAGATCCACAAACTGAAGCCATCATTATGATCGGTGAAATTGGTGGTACAGCTGAAGAAGAAGCGGCCGCTTATATCAAAGCAAACGTGACTAAGCCTGTCGTGTCTTATATTGCCGGTGTCACTGCACCAGCAGGTAAGCGTATGGGTCATGCCGGTGCTATTATCTCTGGTGGTAAAGGTACCGCAGATGACAAGTTCCGCGCGCTGGAAGATGCCGGTGTTAAAACCGTGCGTTCACTGGCCGATATCGGCAAAGCGTTACGTGAACTGACTGGTTGGTAAGCGCTATATCTGATTGGAAAGCCCGGCGTTAGCCGGGTTTTTTTTTGCGGGTTGATAGCCAGTCGCTATTGCAATGCTATAATGCCGCCTTTAATGCATTGGCAAACCACAGGGAATCTATTTTTATGGCGGACGTCGCACCTCGCCCCAGTAATTTTATCCGGCAGATTATTGATACTGACTTAGCCACCGGTAAACATCAGGCTATCCAAACCCGTTTCCCGCCAGAGCCAAATGGGTATTTACATATTGGCCATGCTAAATCTATTTGCCTGAATTTTGGTATAGCTGAAGATTATCAGGGTCAATGTAATTTACGCTTTGATGATACTAACCCGGAAAAAGAAAATGTTGAATTTGTTGAGTCAATTCAGCGTGATGTGAATTGGTTAGGTTTTCAATGGTCTGGCGATGTGCGTTATTCATCTGATTATTTTGAACAGTTATATGGCTATGCGGTTGAGCTAATCAACAAAGGCCTGGCTTATGTTTGTTTCTTAAATGCCGAGCAAATGCGTGAATATCGCGGCAATCTAACCCAACCGGGTAAAAATAGCCCAACCCGTGATACCAATCCGGCAGAAAACCTGGCGTTGTTTGAAAAAATGCGTGCTGGTGGCTTTAAAGAAGGTGAATGTTCGCTGCGGGCTAAAATTGATATGGCGTCCAGCTTTATCTGTATGCGCGATCCGGTGATTTACCGGGTAAAGTTTGCTCATCATCATCAAACGGGTGATAGCTGGTGCATTTATCCGATGTACGATTTTACCCATTGTATTTCAGATGCGTTGGAAGGCATTACCCATTCATTATGCACGCTGGAGTTTCAGGACAACCGCCGCTTGTATGACTGGATCCTAGATAACATCAACATTGATTGTCACCCGCAGCAGATTGAATTTTCTCGGCTGAATCTTGAATACGCGGTGATGAGCAAACGTAAGTTGCAAACCCTGGTCGAGCAAAATGTAGTGGCCGGTTGGGATGATCCGCGCATGCCAACTATAGCCGGCTTTCGTCGTCGTGGTTATACGCCCGCAGCGATTCGTGAATTTGCCAAGCGCATTGGTGTCACCAAACAAGACAATGTTATTGAAATGAGAGCACTGGAAGCCTGTATCCGCGAAGATTTAGACAGCAGTGCCCCCAGAGCCATGGCAGTACTTGATCCGATTAAAGTGACCATTACCAATTATCCCGCCGATAAACTGGAATGGCTCAGTGCGCCTAATCATCCTAAAGAAGATATGGGACAGCGCCAGTTGCCATTTAGTGCGGTGTTGTATATTGACCGCGCAGATTTTCGCGAAGAAGCCAATAAAAAATACAAGCGCCTTGTATTAAACGGTGATGTGCGCTTGCGCAATGCCTATGTTATCCATGCCGATGAAGTTATTAAAGATGCCAATGGCGATGTACTGGAGCTTAAATGCAGTTACTTACCTGAAACTTTGGGTGAGAACCCGGCGGATGGTCGTAAAGTGCGCGGTGTTATTCACTGGGTAGAAGCCACTCAGGCGTTGCCGGCCGAGTTCCGGGTATACGACAGGTTATTCAGTGTGGCCAACCCGGCAGCTGAAGAAGATTTCTTGACCGTAGTGAACCCGGCATCGTTACTGGTAAAGCATGGCTTTGCTGAGCCATCATTGCAGGCGGCGAAAGCCGAGCAGGCCTTCCAGTTTGAGCGCGAAGGCTATTACTGTCTGGATAATAAAGAGGGTAGCGCCACAAGACTTATCTTTAACCGCACTGTGGGATTACGTGACAGTTGGGGTGCGCAAGAGCACGAATAACTCAGGTGTTAACATAGCGATAAAACAACAGGCCGCCATTGCGGCCTGTTTCATTATGGTAAATGCGTAGGCTGTCTTATTTATTCTTCAGTAAAATACCCAGACCAATCACCACAGCGACAGCACCGGAAATTAACAATAACATGGAGTTGTCAGTCGGGTTGCCGGTGATCACTTCAGTGACTTGCGAAGCGGTTGAATTGTACTCGTTGTAGCCGAAATACAGTAATATGGCGCCCGCGACGATAGCGGCAAGTCCAATAATTTTTTGCATGATGTGCTCCTGAATTCTAGAGGCTGTTGATCTTTGCTCAAACTTTATTCAGCAATGCATTGGTAGCCAGA
>NZ_DAINOE010000009.1:0-38532 GCF_036735525.1 Arsukibacterium sp.
GTATCGCGGGTGCTGTCATCCCGTACTATGTATTTGTCTTTAGGCGAGCGGCCGGTAAAGATACCGGTATCCACTGATACAGCGCCAAGTTCAGTGACGATGCCTTTTTCATAACCCACTAAATCGCTGCGCGTTTCCTCAGCAAACAACAGATCATACGAAGGGTTATAAATTACTTCCGTGACATCTGTGATGCCGTATTGGCCCAGATCCAGATCGGACATGTTGTAGACTCCTAAGGGTACTGTAGGTAAGGGTGCAGTCTCTAGCGGACTTAATCATTATGTTGTCTTTGGCACAATGACGATTTTTTGTGCAAAAACGTCCAGGCATCATAGCGTTTTTTCAGCATAAAAGATAGTTGAGATTTTGCCTATCATCGCTATAAACCATGGCAGACGCGGCTTATAGCAAAGCTATGCAGAAAAAATGCGTAATTATGAGCCCAGGCTGCGGCGGGTGGCTTTAGCCTGAATTAACTCAGACCAGGGTAATTCCGCCTGACCAATCACCATAAAATCAGGGTTAGCCAGCGTTTCGCGCTGATTATAACTGAGCGGTGCAAACTGGCTGTCGAGAATTTTGCCACCCGCCTCCTCAACAATAATGTGCACAGCACCGGTATCCCATTCACCGGTAGGGCCTAAGCGCAAATAGCAATCGGCTTTACCTTCTGCCACCATACAGCTTTTAAGTGAACAGCTACCAAGGGCTATGTATTCTACCGGTTGGCTATGACTGAGCAGTTCAGAAATAGGTTGCAGGGGTTGCCGACGGCTGATGGCAATACGCAGTGTCTCGCCCTGCAGATGTTGATGCACCCGCATGCGGTTTATCAGATTTCGTTGCTGCTTAAAGGCACCATGGCCCCGGGTGGCGTAGTATAAAATATCTTCTTTCGGCCAATAAATGACGCCCAGCGCCGGCCAGCCATGCTCTACCAAGGCAATACTAACGGCAAAATCGCCACTGCGGGCAACAAATTCCTGGGTACCGTCCATCGGATCTATCAGCCAGTAACGTGGCCAATTGGCTCTTTGTGACAAGGGCACCAAGGTGCTTTCTTCAGAAATTATCGGGATATCCGGCGTTAACTCAGTCAGTCGGTGGATGATACTGCGATTGGCGGCAAGATCGGCCGAGGTAACAGGGCTATCATCTGACTTCTGTTCAGCCGCATAGTCGCCGCTTTGATACAGCTGCCATAAAATGTGGCCGGCCTCACGGGCACTGTGTTTAACTGGTTCAAGCAGGTTGCTCAAAAACATCCGGGTTGGCTTCCAAATATTGCTGCGCTAACAACAGGGCGGCAACGCTCCTGGCTTCGGTAAAATCGGCTTGTTGTAATAATTCAGTGGTTTGCTGGCGCGACCAGGTTACCACCTCAAGGGGCTCTGGCTCATCTCCGGTTAATCGCTCGGGGTATAAATCCAGCGCCAGCACTATATGCATTGTAGCATTAAAATAGCCGGGTGCTAACGCCAGCGACTTCAAGCTGACAAAACGCCGGGCACCATAGCCAATCTCTTCTTTTAATTCACGATTCGCTGCAGTGAGGATATCTTCACCCGGGTCAATTAAGCCCTTGGGAAAGCCTAACTGATAATCATGGGTACCGGCACTGTACTCTCGTACCAGATACATATGCTGTGGATCAGGTAAGGCAACAATCATTACCGCACCACGACCACTGCCACGCATCCGCTCATAGGTGCGCAGCTCGCCATTACTAAACTGTAATTCCAGTTGCTCAATTTTAAACAAACGGCTTTGTGCCACGATTTGCTGAGCCAGAATTTCCGGCTTTTGTTTATCACTTTGCCGCTGCGTCATACCCTGCTCTCTGTTAAGCTTAACTGATGGCTACTATAGAACGATTAACAGGAAAAACCTATGCTGCACTGGGCAGAAATTGACACTGTATTGCTGGACATGGATGGCACCTTGCTGGATTTGCATTTTGATAATTATTTCTGGCAACAGCATTTGCCCAAACGCTGGGCGGATATTTCCGGCATCTCCGAGCAGCAAGCCAGACAACAACTGATGGCCGAATATCAGCAACTGAATGGCAAGTTGCAGTGGTATTGTTTGGATTATTGGGGCGAGCGGCTGCAGCTGCCTATTACCGAGTTAAAACGCGAGGTGATGGATAAAATACGTATGCGTGATGATGTACCAGCCTTTTTAACCGCTTTAAAAAACAGCGGCCGCAATATAGTACTGGTCACCAATGCCCACCCCGATAGCTTATCGTTAAAACTGGAACGCACCGATTTAGCCAAATATATTTCTGAGCTGATCTCTACCCATGAATTTGGGGTCACTAAAGAAAGCTGGGCGCTATGGCAAAAACTGCAGTTAAGATTGGGTTTTGATAATAACCGGACCTTGTTTGTCGATGACAGCCTGCCGATTTTGCAGGCCGCCCGTGATTTTGGCATCCGCCATTTGCTGGCGATTGCCAACCCGGATAGCCAGTTACAAAGCCGTGACATCACCGAGTTTCCGGCCATTACCGACTATCAGGTGTTATTAGCAGATATTGTAAAGCCGCGTTAAAAACGAATGCGGTAACGCCCATTGGCATCCGGCTGGCCAACAAACTGCATAGCCTGATGCACCTCGGCCGGTAAATTAGCTGCCGGCTGTAAAGTGCCATCGACACTGAGCACTCCTGCAGTATTCACTGTCGCATCTATCGCCAGCCCCAGTGGGTTAGCCGGATCGGTTACCAGCAAGGGTTGTCCCTGCTGGCAACTTAAACGGGCATGGATCGCCTCTAATTGCAGCCAGGTACCGGTAGGCGGTTGCAGCTGTGCATTATTCCAGCTGGCCGCACCCTGTAACTCAGCACAGCCGTTATCTTGTTGCACAAAACGCTGGATATCCACCACCAGTTCGCCTGCAGCAGCCACCGGCAAGGGTAGCTGTAACAGCGGCACCAGGCTATTTACCGGCAGCCGCAACAGGCTATCTGTTAAAGTCACCCCTGACAAACCATAGCGGATATTAGCCTGAACATAAGGCAGGGCAGTTTGCTGTAAACTACCACTGTGCAATTGCAGCTTCAGCTGACCGCGCCACAAAGCCCAGCCGCTGAGCTGCCAGCGCACGCGCTCAAAACTCAGCTGCTGATAACGCAACTGGCTGATTTCACCCTGCCAGATGCTGCCTGTTACCGGCCCTAACTGCACAGCCGGCGGCAATTCCACCCAGCGCAACCAAAAACTGGCCGGCGCTAACAGCAGCATAAATACCAGGTAACTGACCAAGCCAATAAATATTAACTTCAACGATTTCAACATACTACTCAATTACCATCCGTCTGACCCGCACTATACCGCTTTTGTCGGTATTACTCAGATCCAGGTTAATCAGCTTAACGGCATTTTGATACTGCAGCTGATACAACCAGCTTAACAGTTGCTCAAAGGCTACATCATCCAGTACCAGCTGCAGCTGCTCGTTTTGCGGCTGCATGCGACTGACCCTGATACCATGACTACGGGCACTGTTACTGACGATTTGCGCCAGACTACCACCCACACGGGCGCTTCCGGCATTGGCCTGCTGGATTTGCGGAATAAGTTGCTGTAATTGCATTAACTGGCGCTGTGCTTGTTGCAGCGCCAGCTCATTGTTGGCGCGGCTTTGATGTAATGGTTGCCAAACCAGCCAATAAAACATGCCCAGCACTACCACAACCCCGGCCCACAACAATAAGCGTTGCTCACGGCTGGCCAGGCCATACCACCAGCTTAAAAATTGCTGTTTCATACTTTACTCCGCATAGTGACAGGCCCTTGTACTCTGGCACCATCATTACTTAATGCGCCCTGCTCTACGGTATAACCGGCTTGCTCTAAGGCAGTTTTTAACCGCTCAAAGCTTTGAAAACCCGCGGCATTGGCCTGAAAGCGCAGCTCAGCCCTGTTGTTTACCATGCCAAAGCGCAAATTATCCAGTCGCACATCCGGTATAGTACCCAACTGCTGCTGCAGTACCGCCAGCAGCGCCAAAAACTGTGGTTGCTCAGCGCCGCCGCCCTGCGCTTGTACTTTTAGCTGGATTTGCCGTGACAGATTCACCACTGATTCGTTTGGAAAGGCTTGCAGGTAGAGATCGCGACCTTGTTGTTGCAAGGCCGCCAGCTGCTGCCGCTGCTGCCAGACTTCGGCGCCAACATACAGCAAATAACACACCAGGCAACTTAGGGCTAAAGCGGCAGTACTGCGCCATTGCTGCCACAGTTTATTTTGTTGCCGCTTCGGCGCATAGCTTCCTTGCAGCAAGTTAAAATCAGTATGCGGTAATTGTGCGGCTAATAACGCCAGCGGTAACTCAGGTTCGGCTTGCTGGCATGGCTGCATAATGCTGTCGGGCCAGGGGCTGTAACTGGTTAGCTGTGGCAAGGCCGCCAGCGCCAGATATTCCGGCCACCAAGCTTCATCTACTGCAGTAGCTTGCCACTGGTCCAGCCGCAGTAACCATTGTTGTTGCAGTAAAATACAAGCTGGCACTGTAGCGGCGGGCAATAACAAGGCATCAGGCACTAGGCGCTGCACACTAAAGCCGGCTTGCTGCAACCACGCTAACCAGCTTTCCAGCCGCTGACGCTGGCACACGGCCACTTGCTGAAAATACTGACCGTCTTGTTGCTCTAACTGACCATAGGCCAAAAACAGCAAATCAATATCCTCAGCCTGCTCGTCTTCCAGCATATAGGGCAAGGCTTGTAGTAATTGCCGGTTGGGTTTTGCCGGCAACGCCACACGTTTTAAAGTCACATCAGAGGCCGGTACCAGGGCAATAACCGGCCGATTGCCCAGCCGCTCGGCCAATGCCGGCAAGTCGTCACTGTTATTAATATCGCCGCTGGCAATGATTTCCTGATTGTGGGCCGAGTACACCAGCCAGCTGATCGCTGATTGAGCCTGACTGCCCAAACGGATTATTATTTGTTCACTCACCCCTGGCCTCCAAATCGCCGGGCCAATACCCTGATCCGATTATCTTCTTCTCGTTTAAAAATCGACGTTAGCACGAAACCGGCATCCAGATAAGCGCCCGTTGCCTGCAGTTTAAAATAGGACGATTTTACCGTCAGCAAACTTTTTACGTCGTCTGTAATAGTGATATCAACCAGACTACTGCTGGCAAAAAACTCTTCTAAATTGGCAAAACCCTGTTCAGGCCGGCTGGCCACTATATCAGCAGCGGCATCGGCAGTCAGCTCTGGGATCAGTGCGGCTAATAATACGGCTGTTTGTTCATCCAAGGTGTTGACATTTAATTGCAGCTTATCCTGCTCCGGTATCACGCAGACATAGGGCACTAACAGTTGAAAATCTGCTACCGTTAACTGATAAATGACCCTTAGTTCAGACAATGATGCCATTAAGGTGTTAGCGCTGTAATAAGGAAACAGCAAGGACGCATAATCGTCCTGCTCAGCACTACCGGGGTGCTGTAGCAGGCTGTCTTCATCCAGCCAGTCAGCAATGCGCGCCGTCAGGTAATCAGGTGGCATACTTAACTCAGGTACAGCCAACTCTAATAATCTTTGAAAACTACGCTGTGCCACGCTTTGTTGCTGATTACCGCTAGTTTGTTCACCCGCCTGCTGCAAGGCATTCAGGTTAAAACACGCCTGTAAATCGCTAATATCGCCGGCAATAGTGCCATTGTCGACCGGAAAACTGGCACCTTGCTGCGCCCAGTCCTGCCCAAGATGCACTGTTTCTTCACCCGCTAAGGTACGGGACAGTAACACTCTGGCGAAGGCTTCGGCGCCCATTGCATACCAGAATGCCTGTTGTTGCTGTACCTGATTACTTTGGCGTTGTATTTGCAACTGCAAGCGACCACTCATATTAACGGCCAGCACCATCACAATCATCATCACAAATAACACGGTGATCAGCGCAGCACCTTTTTGCTTTTTTGCTGCACAGGCTATGCCTGACAACGGTTGTACCCTCGCCATTAACGACCTCCCGCAGCAGTTAATGCATCAGGTAATACAAAAATCCGCTCCAGCTCACCAAAGCTCTCATGCAACAACCGTACTTTAACCGCTTCCGGTAACAGGCTGTCTTGCCAGCGCTCTTGCCACTGGCCATCCTGCAAATAACTTATCTCAAATTCACTCAGTTGCTCTTGCAGCACCTGTACCAGCGGCTCACTGCCGGTTACTGCATCTACGTAAATTGTGTATAAACGTTGCAACTGCCCTTCTTGCAACCGGTAAGCCACTAATTGCAACTCACTGCGTGGTAACACCCAGCCGGGATTGCGCCACCCATCACGGCTAAAACTGATACCATGATCTTCTGAATTTAATAAAAAACGCTCACCCACTAAACGGTATTTTTGTGGGGCATCACCATCTATCCGCACGTGACGGGCGCTGATTTGCATTAGATCCCGTTCCAGCATCAGCATAGTGCGCTGCAATTGTTGCAAGTGCAGGCTGCGCTGCTGTGATAAGGCATCACTATTGGTGACACTCTGCAATAAACCCACTGACGCCATACCCACCATGGCAAAAATGGCGGTGGCGACCAGCATTTCTAAAAACGTATAACCGCTATGTTTAACCACTGGGCCGCCCCACAAAGGTCACCAGTTGATAGACCAGCACATCGGGCTGCTCAGCCAGGCGCACCTCTAACTGTAATTGGCGCAAATCGGCATCGGGCACGGTACTGGCTTTTAATTGCCACAACCAGTCACGGTTTGCCATGCTGACTTCACCTTGCTCAAGTTCACGTGGCGGCCATTGTTTACTGATCAGCGCCTGTTGCAATTGATTGTTGGCAATGATGGCGGCAATAGTTTGCTCTTCTAACTGGCTAATAGCTCTGATATGGCCACCACTGGCTTGCATAATAGCCACTCCTGCCGTGGCAAAAATGGCCAGTGCCAGCAAAATTTCCAGTAAGGTGAAACCGGCAGAATAAGCTAAACGCTGCTTCATTGGCGGTTGTCCGGCTCAAAACGGCTTAGCGGTATGGAGAAATCCGTGCCGACAATAATCTGTTGCGGCTCAAAACCCTCTTTATAAATAAAACTCAGACGAAACGGGCTGATTTCACCAGACGATAAAATAAACACCTGGGGCAAAGCCGGCACCTTGTCTTTATCATCCTGTTGCTGCGCATCATCATCTTCCAGCTGCCAGTCGAGCTGACTTAACAAGTTCAACTCTTCACCAGGCAACCCCTCCAGCTCCAGATGCAACACTATAGGTTCCGGTAACTGATGTGGACGCACTCCGTCTGGGTGCTCAGCCAGCTGCCATTTGTCGTCACGATAATACAAAAAACCATAACCATCGGCTTGCAGGTACAGGCCCCATTCCTGCTGTTGCAGCATGGCCGTTTCGGACACGTACTGAAACAGTTGCTGAAAACGATCAGCTTCTTTTTCCAGTTTTTGCTGTGGGGTATCAGCACCAAAGGTCAGCAACACCATAGTCGACAATAAGCCAATCATCAGAATGACCAGCATTATTTCCAGTAAGGTAAAGGCGGCCTGATGCCGGCAGCCTGGCACCCGACGTTGCATTAGCGGTTGCCCGCTTCCTTGTCTAAATCCCAGTTACCGATATCATCATCAGTACCCGCTACCCGATCCGGCCCTTTACTGTAAATATCAACACGGCCAAACTGGCCAGGACTGACCAGAATGTAATCTTCACCCCAGGGATCTTTTGGCAAGCGACGGATAAAACCACCATCAGGATAGACCCGTGGCACCGGCTGGCTGGCTGGGGCATTAACCAGTGCCTCTAAGCCTTGCTCAGTGGTCGGGTAAAAGCTGTTGCGCAAATAATACATATCCAATGCACTTTCCAGTTGCTGAATATCGACCTGCACTTTTTGCTTCGCGGCGGCTTCCTGATTACCCATCAGGTTTGGCACGACCATACTGGCAATGATACCGAGGATCACTATTACTACCATTACTTCTAGCAGAGTAAAGCCCTGCTGCTGTTGTCTGTTCATCTTATCCCCCTACCATATTGTTAAGTTCCAGTATCGGCAACAAAATTGATAACACTATCAATAGCACTAATACTGCTAAAATGATGACAATAGCCGGCTTAAAAATTTCCATGGAAACCGTTATCGTCGTTTCAAATTCTTTATCGAGTGAATTCGCTGCCCGCTCCAGCATGGCGTCCAGTTGCCCGCTTTTTTCACCGCTGGCAATCATATGCAGCATCATTGGCGGGAACAATTTGGTTTGCTCCAGTGCATTGCGCAATGAGGTCCCTTCACGCACCCTGGCCGAGGCATCTGCAACCGCGACTTTCATATGGCTATTACCCAGCACTTCGCCACTGATGCGCATCCCTTCTAATAAAGGCACGCCACTGGCATTCATAATCGCCAGTGTTCTGGCAAAACGTGCAGTATTGACCCCTTTACTGATACGGCCGATCACTGGCAGCTGCAGCAACTTTTTATCATAGGCCAGACGCCGTTGCGGGTTTTGCAGCAACTTTTGCACGACAACCAGCAGCAACATAATCAGCAACACTAACATCAAGCCATAACGTTGGATAAAGTCGCTACTGGCAATAATGGCCAGGGTTAAAAAGGGTAATTGCTGCCCCATGTGAATAAATTGCTCGGTAATTTTCGGTACCACAAAGGCCAGCAAAATAGCCACTACTGCCAGGGCGATCACCAGCATCACCACAGGATAAATAGACGCCATCATGATCTGGTTACGCATATGCTGCCGCTGTTCTGTGTAATCTGCCAGCCGGTTTAATACCGAATCCAGATGACCAGATTTCTCACCTGCCGCCACCATAGATCGGAACAAATGATCAAACACATGCGGAAACTCGGCCAGGCCCTCTGCCAGACTGTAGCCTTCGACCACTTTAGAGCGCACTGCCATCATCATATTTTGCAGCCGCGGTTTTTCACACTGCTCGGCCACCGCCAGTAAAGCACTTTCAATCGGCAGTGCCGCTTCAACCAGGGTCGCCAGCTGCCGGGTGATCAACGCCAGTTCACCCGCAGAAATAGAACGGTTAAACCACTGCTTGCCGGACGCCAACAGTTTTTCCTGCTGTGAGGCTAAATCGACACTCAATGGGGTCAGTTTTTGCTCGCGCAATATCTGCCGGGCATGGCGGGCATTGTCTGCTTCCAGCACGCCCTTATTCTTTTTGCCTCTGCTATCCAGAGCCTGATATTCAAAGGCGGCCATTACAGATCCTCGCGGGTCACCCGCAGTACTTCTTCCAGGGTAGTGGCACCGGTTAATACTTTGCTAAAGCCATCCGCCCGGATGCTGGGGCTAAAGGCGCGCACGTATTTCTCGATAGCCTGCTCACCTTTGCCGTTGTGAATCATCTCACGCACCTGATCATCCACCAGCAACAGCTCATGAATACCGGTACGGCCACGATAGCCAGTCATATTACACTGCTCACAGCCGACAGCCCGGTAAATCACTTGACCATCCTTTTTGCTGATGCCCAGTAAATGCCGTTCTTCTTTATCCGGCTCGTGCGCTTCTTTACAGTGCGGACACAAGGTACGTACCAAGCGTTGCGCCAACACGCCCAGCAAGCTGGATGAGAGTAAAAAGGCTTCAACACCCATGTCTTCTAAGCGCGTTATTGCGCCAGAAGCGGTATTGGTGTGCAGCGTAGATAACACTAAGTGGCCGGTCAAACTGGCTTGTACGGCAATCTGTGCTGTTTCCAGATCACGGATTTCACCCACCATCACTACATCAGGGTCTTGCCGTAATATCGCCCTTAAACCACGGGCAAAGGTCATATTAACCTTGGTATTCACCTGGGTCTGGCCTATGCCTTCCAGCTCATACTCGATTGGGTCTTCTACCGTTAATATATTGCGATCTTTGGTATTTATTTCGGTCAGGCCAGCATACAAGGTAGTACTTTTACCCGAGCCAGTCGGGCCTGTTACCAGAATAATACCGTGCGGTTTTAAAATCAGTTTCGAAAAGGCCTGTTGCACGCCTAAGGTCATGCCCAAATCGGCCAGGTTCAGGTGTGAATTGTTTTTATCCAGTAAGCGCAGCACCACCCGCTCGCCATGGCTGGATGGCATGGTCGATACCCGCACATCCACCGCCCGGCCGGCAATCCGCAAACTGATGCGGCCATCTTGCGGCACCCGTTTTTCAGCAATGTCCATTTTAGACATCACTTTAATACGGGATACCAGTAAACTGGATAAGCGCCGGTTGGGCCTGAGCACTTCACGCAACAAACCGTCCACCCGAAAACGGATAATTAATGCTTTTTCGAAGGTTTCAATATGGATATCGGAAGCGCCGAGCTTAATGGCTTCGCCCAACATGGCATTAATCAGCTTGATAATGGGCGCATCGTCTTCGTTTTCCAGCAGATCTTCAGTCTCCTGAATATCTTCCGCTAAAGACGCCAGGTTCACCTCATTACCAATGTCTTCCATCAGTTGCTGGGCTTCACTGGAGTCACGCTGATAAGACGCCTCAAGTAAGGTTTCAAACTCCTGCGCATTCAACTTACGGATGCTAAAAGGCTCAGCCAGTAAGCGCCGCACTTCTAACACCGACTGCGGCATAGTGGCTGGTTGCACATACAATAACCAGCCATCGCTTTGCTGCTGCAGCATCACGCCATGCCGTTTGGCAAAACCGAATGGCAGCCGGATACGGGCACTGACCGGCCGGATCTCTTGTTCGCTGCTCAGCTCTGACATCAGTCTTGCTTCCCTTTGTTGCTTGGCTCATCTTGCTGCATAAACTGTTCAAAGGTTGGCGGCAATATCAGGCTGTCATCCCACTCAGGTAATACGGCCTGACGGCTCAGTGGCATTAAGCGGATACCTTCTTCATCACGCTTAATTTGCTCAGCGCGGATATAGTTGTATTTTTGCATACTAATGCCGTTAATGGCCGAGCCATCACGCACTATGGTGGCTTTAATAAAGACCATCAGGTTACGCTTGCGCTTAGTGACGCTGGTCGATTTAAACAGATGGCCCAACACCGGTATGTCACCGAGCAGCGGCACTTTAGACTCACTTTCCTGAATATCTTCATCAATTAAGCCACCCAGTACTATGGTCGCGCCGTCGTCAGCCATAACAGTGGTTTTAATTTCACGCTTATTAATGGTGATATCCACCGCTGTGGCGCCACCAATACTGGAGACTTCCTGCTCTATCACCAATTGCACCGCATTGCCTTCATTAATTTGCGGCGTCACTTTTAATTTAATGCCCACTTCCTGGCGCTGCACCTGCTGGAACGGATTAGTATTATTAGAGCCGGTAGTAGAGCCGGTAATCACCGGTACTTCCTGACCGACCAGGAAAAAGGCTTCCTGGTTATCCATAGTGGTAATGTGCGGTGTGGCTAACACGTTTGAATTACTGCTAGTACGTGCGGCCTGCAAGATAGCAGCCCAATCACCGCGTACAAATCCTAACATAGCGCCGTTTAAACCACTTAGTGCAGTCGCCAGCCCAGAGTAATCACGGTTAGAATCTGGTGTGCGGGTAGTGGTTGAGCCCCCACTGGGGTTAGCCACCGTTTGCTCAGTGCCTTTGGTAATTTGTGATGCCTGCACCGCACCAGCGGCAACATTAATGATTGGTATGGTATTACCACCGGTAAAGTTAGTGCCGCCGGCATTGGCATTAATCCACTGCACGCCAAAGTCGGTGCCATCGCCTTCAAATACTTCGACAATAATAGCCTCTACCAATACCTGGGCGCGGCGAATGTCCAGTTGGCGCACCACATCTTCCAGTGAGCGCATCATATCCGGCTGCGCAGTAATCACCAGCGAGTTACTATCGGCATGGGCTTCAATGCTGATGGCCCGGCTGCCCGGTGCCCGACGCGCACCCTGAGCACCCGCCGCCTGGCCACCTTGAACTTCTGCCACTATCGACTCACTAACCCCTTTTAATACCGGCACCAGCTCATCAGCCTTGGCATATTTCAGGTAAAACACCCGGGTGTTGCCACTACTTTGCAGCTCTGCATCCAACCGTTTGGCCAGTTCTATCACGCGTTGCCGCGCTTGCAGCTCACCACTGACAATGACGCTGTTGGTGCGTTCATCGGCAACAATTTTCGGCACCAGAAAATCCGGTTGCTCTGCGCGGCCCTGACCTCGGTAGATATTTTCCAGAATACGCACTATTTCACCGGCAGAGGCAAAATTTAACTTCAAAATTTCCAGCTCCTGGTCGCCGGCTTTATCTACGCGCTGAATAATGTCGACCAGGCGGTTTACCACGGCAGCCGGTCCGGTCATCATAATAACGTTGGACGGGTCATAGTTCACCACATGGCCGCCGCCCGCCTGATTACTGAATTGACGCAATAACGGCGCCAGCTCACGCACCGACACGTTGCGCACCTGAACTACCCGGGTCACCATTTCATCGCCAACACCAGGGGCATCATCACCTACTACTGGGATGTTAGAGGTTTTGGCATCCTTGTTACGCACCACCTTGAGGATACCGCTTTCCATTTCCACCACAGCAAAGCTATAGACTTCCAGTACGTTTAAAAAGAACTGGTAGTACTGCTCTTCGTTAAGCATTTCATAGCTACGCACATTAATGCGACCGCGCACCTGAGGATCAACAATAATGGTTTTCTTCAGGTTCATGCCGACAATATTAATAAACTCATTAATATCGGTGCCTTTAAAATTAGGCGAATATTGCACCTCGCTATCGGCGACTACCGCAAAACTCAATAAAGCAGCAGCCAATAAGCTGGCAAGGGTGTGGCGCTTAGTGCGCAAGATATGGCGTAACATCATACGAATTAACCAATTAATTATTGTTATTTACTGCGACAGACTAAACAGAATATCTCTGACTTCGCCATCCCGTTCTACTTTAATTGACGCCTCGCTGGCATCCCGTAGTGCACTAATCACATTCATTGCTTGTTGCATATCATTCAGCGCAATACCGTTAATTTCTACCGCCAGATCATTTTGCTGCAACCCCAGGCGATTAAACAACGCCGGATCGCGTCCCGGCATCAGCCGGTAACCAACCAACTGGCCATTGCGATGTTGAGGTGAGACTCTGACATAGTCAAAAAATTTCATTGGCTCAGCCATAATTTCTTCACGGCTGACTTGTAAATCGACATCATCACTGACGTCCATGGGTTCTGGCGACTGAATTAACTGGCCCTGCTCCGGTTGCATGTCCTGCATACTATTGTCATCAATATTATCTTCGCGGCCTAAACCGGCATTGGCCTGGGCAATACGAGTAAACTCTACGCCATCCAGCATCAGCGTTTCAAAACGACCGGCAACTTGCAGCAACACCCGATCTTCCATGACTTGCTTTAAAATAGCATTAGTACCTTCAATGGTATCATCCACAGCATAAGTCGCTTCGGTACCGCGGTTTTCAATAATGGCACTGCCTCGTTGTGGCTCTGCCAATACCGCAACAACTCCGGTGAGTTTAACATTAAGGTTGGTCTTTGGGGCATCAGCCACTACCGCAACCACAGCTTTTGCTACAGGTTCGGCTTGTGGTTTGCCAAATAAGGCAAAGCTTTGTAACGAGGCCAGATCAACGCGGCCGGGTGAGCTCTGTTGCTGACCGGAATGACTAACAATAGGGCTCAGCACATTGGCGGTAGGTTGCGGCCATAACTGCCAGCTTAAACGGGCCAGAATATACGCCAGCAGCAGTACCAGTCCCAGTTGTAAAAACGGCCGGATACGCTGCAGCGGCAGGCGCTGCAGTTGTTGCATTAAAACTGGCATCGATGCAGATAAATTCATTACAGTTTGTCTTACAGCAAATCGAGCCTCATCTTACTCAGTTGTCGCGCCAGCAACAAGACCCTGAGACTGTTTTTACAAAATGCTAACCTTAAAAAACTGTATTAGTGTAAGTAAAAACACACTTTTGGCACTATAATGCTTATCCCTCGCTTATAACATGGAGCCAGTATGTCAGAAGCCAAAACAGCGCCGACGGCAATCCGCTTGGATAAATGGCTTTGGGGTTGTCGTTTTTATAAAACCCGGGGCCTGGCCAAAGAGATGGTGGAAGGCGGCAAGGTGCAATACAACGGCCAGCGATGCAAGCCCAGCCGCCAGGTAGAAATTGGCGCTACAATAAAACTTACTCAGGGTGTTGATGATAAGATAGTGCAAGTGCTGGGTTTAACCGAAAAGCGTCTGGCCGCCCCCTTGGCACAACAGCTGTATCTGGAAACCGAAGACAGTATAAAGCAACGGCAACTGCGCGCAGAACTGCGCAAGACCAATAGTTTATTTGCACCGCACCCAGACAGCAAACCCGACAAAAAAGAGCGGCGACAGCTGCTGTTACTTAAATCTAAGCAGTAAGAGAAGAACATGACTTCAGATACATTATTACGCTTTATTTTTTCTGATAAGCAGGTACGCGGCCAGTGGTTACACCTGTCTGACAGCCTGCAGCAGATGCTGCAAAACCATGATTATCCATTGGCGGTAAAACAACTGCTGGCCGAATTAGTGGTGGCAACCAGCCTGCTCACCGCTACCTTAAAATTTGAAGGCGAAATCGCTGTTCAGTTGCAAGGCGATGGACCTGTGCGCTTTGCTGCGGTCAATGGCAACCATAAACAACAGTTTCGTGGCGTAGTCCGACTGCAATCCGAGTTACAGGGTGACAGCTTCCGGCAGTTAATTGGCGAGGGCTATTTACTGGTGACGATTAGCCCCGAGCAAGGCGAGCGTTATCAGGGCATCATTCCACTGGCCGGCGACAGCCTGACCGAGACACTGGAAGCCTATTTTACACAATCAGAGCAATTACCCACCCGGCTGTATTTACACACAGATGTGCAAGACAACACCATTGCCGGCGGTATGTTATTGCAAGTATTACCGGTAGATCCGGCCAAAGCCAAGCTGGATTTTGATGACTTGGTGGTGCTAACCAACACACTGACTAAAGACGAGCTACTGCAGCTGCCTGCTGAGCAGTTGCTATATCGTTTGTACCATGAACAACAAGTGGAAGTGTTTCCGACTCAGCCGGTCAGTTTTTTTTGCGGCTGCTCCTGGCAAAAATGTGAAAATGCCATTGTCAGCTTGGGCAAAGAAGTGATCTCAGAGCATATCGATAGCGGCCAGCTCGACATTACTTGTGAGTACTGCAATAAGGTGTATCAGTTTAACGCCGATGATTTAACACAAATAGTCGCTCGGCTTTAATCTAATGGTTCTTAGGGCGCGAAGCTATAGTTGAGCGCTGGCATGATGTAATGCCTCTGCAAGAAAAAACGCCCTGCATTAGCAGGGCGTTTTGTTATTTAAGCTGCAGATTAATGCAGGTTAAGTATTACTTAGCCATAAAACGGCGACGTAATAACACCAGAGGTAATAACAACAGGCCAAGCAAGCCAGTACTACCACCGCTTGATGGGGCGTCGACGATGATGGTCACCGCTTGTGTCGCTTGTAGACCAGCACTGTCACGTGCGGTTACGATCACGTTATGTGCACGGCCATCGCCACGTGTTGCAGTCCGGGTCATCACAATGTTATTACCATTGATGGCAAACAGCGTGTTGTTAGTGCTAACGCTGCTTAACGTAGCATTAGCTTCGTTAATTTCAACGTTAACAGAACCCACTACTGTTCCCGCAACTGTACCCGCAGCAACTCTGTTAACAACTACAACGGTCAGAGTAGGAGTCTCATCAGCAACATTATTAACCTTCACTACCACTTGCTGTGGAGCCGACATATTGCCAGACGCATCCAACGCGGCGACTTCCATCCGGACTTCGGTCATACCAGCTTCATAGTCCAGTGCAGCTGAGTTAGCCACTACCACTGAGCCATCAGTATTTAATACTATGGCGCCAGACGTGCTGGCCAGGGTAACAAACTCTGTAATCACCGTACGGAAATCAGCGGTGGCAGACAGCTGGCCAATGACAGTACCATTAGCGGTGTTTTCATTCACACTCAGCATCTGACCTGCAGCTACTACCGGCTGTGCCATAGGTGCAGCCAGGTTGGCTATTGCTACTGCTTCAGCCTGACCAGACATCATTACAAAGCTGCGAGTATCAGCCGTGTCACGAACCACATATGCCGATTGACCTGGCGCCAATACCTCTACGCTAGTATCTTCTTCATCTGCAGTAGTGCTATTAATGCCGGTTGTTGGCATGCCCATAGGCTCACTGGACAAACTGATCTCCGGTGAGAAATCAATTGTCAACGGAGTGGTCACTTGATCAGCAATAAAGCTGGCGGTTAACGAGAAGCTATCAGAGCTGGTACGGAAACGGGCGTTAATGGTGCGACCAATGTCTGCTGCTGTTAAGCCAACGCTATTAAAGCATGACTCCAACGTAACTTGCTTACCGCCAGCATAATGATAGACGTCACCCAAGGCACCCGATGTTGTACCGAAAATAGTATTGAATGACACCATGACACCCGGGAAAGCAGCATAAGTTGGGCCCAAGCGTGTAACTAATAACGTATTCATAGTGAAATTATATACGCCATCATTATTGATATCTAAATCTACTGAATAGTTACCTTGTAACAAGTGGTTGAGACCGCCTTCCAGGTGGAAAGTTGGGTATAACGCATAACCTGCCGCACACCATGGTGCTTCTGCGATATCCATTGTTACTGCACGAATATCATGCATAGGTTCCAATGCCGGGTTAACCGGAGAAGCTGCGACTAATGCAGAAGCAAACGGCTCCACATCAATCACACCCGTGTTGGTCAGTTTAGTGACAACTTGGTTATTCACCATCTCACCACTCAGCCCCAACTTACCGGCCGCTTTAGGAATAAAATGGTAAACCAGGTGTAAGTCATGATTAGACGCAGTGCTGGTATCATTGAAGATTAACGCACCGTCAAACTCAGACATATCCATTTGTGCGGCCGCCATTAACGGTGACCAGGTTACGCCATTTGACAGGTTGAACTCAGGCAACTTGGCCGGATCAACAGTAACAGTGACATTAAAGTTGATTGTCTGACCAGGCTGAACTGTCACTGTAGCAGGATGCTGCCAGGTTAAGGCACCAGTGGCGGTTTTATCAGCAAAGCGATCAGCAATTCTCAGGTTATACGTCTTGGCGGCATTGCTGAAGTTTTTCAGCGTCACTGTCTTAGTCATGCTGCTGGTTTCTGACAGGGTTTGCAAACCAAAAGACAACGCGGCTTGACGAGTATCGTGTTCAGCACTGTAAACCCATGCTGCAACCGGGCTGTTAACCGCTTTTTCTACATCAACTAAACCCGCACCGATCATGCTAATGGGTGCCAGTGCAGTATCAGGATTAATAGCTATAGGTTCACGATAAACGGTCATATTTGCCGTATTCATCATGGTCGCTTTTACTTCAAACGCATTACGATCAGGTAAGGCACCACGCACCAGTGCAGCAGCACCAGCGGTAATTGGGCCTGAGAAAGAAGTACCATTTACAGGCGCTTTATTAGTGCCTGTGCCAACACGAGCAACCTGAATAGACACGCCTGGTGCAGTAATTTCAGGTTTTAATAACCCACTCATTGATGGACCACGTGAAGTAAAGTTCGCAACCGCGCCCGCGCCCGATTTTGCTGCGGATACGATGTCATAGCTGACAACCTCATCATCCAGCAACATAGCACGAATAGCATCCCCGACTTCTTTAGTGATCATAACGGATGGGATAGTGACCCCAGTACCATCGCCACCAGCCACTATTGGCGCTTCACCTGGGTTGATGTTAGCAATAATAACGAAGGCTGCACCACGCGCCTGGGCGACTAACACTTTTTGTGAAAACGCACAGACACCGCGTGATACTAATACCGCTTTACCTGTTAAATCGACATCTTCTGGCAACGCTGCACAAGCTGTGTAGTCGCCCGGTATCAGTACCAGTGGTGTATCGGCCGAATTAAAAGCAAAATTGAACGATGGGTTAAAGGCCGCGGCGACCATTGCCACTGTTTCACCTTCAATTTCAGCACTGTCAAACATGCCTACTTCAACAGTAGGGTGGGTCATCGCACCTACAGATAACGCATTAGGTGTTGTACTAGGCCCACCAACACGGAACGGCACATTACCGTCGTTACCTGCAGAAATCACCATATTGACACCCAACTCAGCAGCGCGCTGAATTAAAAATTGGGTACCTGATTGCGTTTGCGTTGAACCAAACTGGCCACCTAACGACATATTAACAATATCAACCCGATCAGCTAAATTGCCATCGCCATTAGGGTCCATTGACGCCTCTAATGCACGGACCTGAGCCAATCCGGGGCATGTATTAGTACATACCTGGTAGGCGTAAAACGATACATCCGGTGCTATGCCTGAAACTGAATGCGCAACAGAAGTACCATGACCAGCACCAGCAAGGCGGATATCATCAAGAGGGTTAGGATCGTTTCTTAAGAAATCATAACCACCTATAACCTGCCCCACTGGCCAGGCAGGCGCATTAACTTGATCACTTAAAGCGGCATTATATGCTTCAACGGTACCTGGGCCACCCAATATACCATGGGTATAATCAATACCTGAGTCTAATATGGCAACACGTACGCCTTCACCAGTCGCTTTACCAGATTGTACAGTGTCAACTGCTCTGATATAAGCCGCACTGTCTGCAACATGTAATTCGCTGTCATACAGTGGCATTATTGCAGCAACCAAAGGATTATTTTGTAATGCGTGTAAAGCCTCAGGTGAGGCATTTACGACTAAGCCAGCGGCAAGATTCTTAGTCGTGGTTAGAATTTCTGCATCGGCATCTAATAATTGAAGTGCAGCAGTTACTTGTAACTGAGCTTCTTCAGCCTGCAGTACATTTTGCTGCGCCAATTGTTGGTCAAAGCCAGTGGCTAACAACGCAGCACCGGCAGAGGGGGCGTGTAGCAGCACAAACCATGCGCCTGGAGCTTGTTCCTGTTGATCAACACTGACAGTAACATTGCCAAGCACTTCGTGCACGCTTTGGCCAAAGCCAGCGCGATATTGTTCAAAACTGGCATGTGCAGTGCCAGAGATAGCAAGGCTGACTGCCGTTGCCAATAGGGCTTTTTTCATGTTCACCAAGGTAATACTCCTTTACACAACTTTATTGTTTTAAATTTTTCAGCTATTAAGCTACCCGCAAAAGTAGCCTTTGCTTTTGTATTGCTCCCGACACACTGGCCTAGCAAAAATGAGAATGCAATTTATGCTTAGCAGGTGGAGATGCGAATTTTTTAGATATAAATGCAATAAAAAGCATTGCAGCGATGTAACATCGCCTTACCTATGGTTTATCATAAAACAGGGCGTATGTAACATTGATTTTTATCATATTAATACATTTAATTTGTCAGCAATAAGATAAATTGTCTTAGCTTGTTTACAGCCATTTAAGAATACGCTGTTATCTCAACCCTTTTTATAACTTTTTCAGGGGTAAATATACCCTTACCACTAAGCCCCCGTATGCATGATTATGCATGGCTACTTCACCACCGTGCATGTCAGTAATTTTTTTAATAATAGCCAAGCCAAGCCCTGAACCGCCGCTGCCCCGCGCTGCATCTCCTTGAGTGAAGGGTGCGAACATCTGTTTCATCTGGTGTTCAGGAATGCCGGGGCCGTGATCACGTATTTGTATATATATGCGTTTTGCTGCGCGTTCAAAACCACTATTAATTTCTATCTCACCAGTACTGTAGCGCAGTGCATTCTCAAGCAAGTTATTCAGCAAGCGTTTGATAGCAATTTTTCGAGCAGGAAATAACGGGATGTCGGTCGCTAACCCGGTCAGTATAGTGCGCTGCTGCACCTGCTCTGCTTGCACTAACTCGGTAATCAGTTCATTAATACTAATATTCTGCAGTGTTTCTTGCTTATGATGGCGCAGATAATCGATAAACTGGTCAATAATAGCGTTCATATCTTCAATGTCGTTGATAATTCCTTCGCGTATCCAGTTATCGGGTTCATTCATCATTTCTGATGCCAGGCGAATGCGGGTCAGTGGTGTGCGCAAATCATGCGACACTCCAGCCATTAACAGCGCCCTGTCTTGCTCCAGCTGTTTTATGCCCTCGGCCATATAATTAAATGCCTTGGTCACGGCAATTATTTCAGTGGCGCCTTTATCTTCAGCCAACGGTGGAGGAATTTCACCGCGGCCTACTTGCAAAGCCGCCTGCTGCAAGCTTTTCAATGGCCGGTTTAAATGCCGGGCCGACAACCAACCGCCGCCGACACTGAGCACGCCAATCATCAGTAAATAAAAACTGAGCAGCGGAAAATTGGTTTCATCCAAGCCAGCTAGGGGCACCCTTATCCACAACTCCGGCGCTTGCGGTGGCCGCACCCAAAACACAAAATGCTCCGTTTGTGCTATGCGTACTTCCGCCGGACCTCCTAACTCCAATGACATCTGCTCTGAAAAAAAACCATAATAACTGGCATTAGCCAATCCCATCTCCAGTGCTTGCTGCTCTGAGTAAACCTCTATGCCTGTGATTACTGTAAACCGCTCTTTAAGAGCCGGCGTTAACAAGGGCTCAGACGTAGACTCGTCCAGAAACAGTAACTTCACCTGCTTGGCAATTAAATGGTTAATCTGCTGGGTACTGGGCTTAATGACATAGAATGCCACTGAAAAATACGATACCAGCTGATTGATCAGTAACAAAAAGCCGATTAAAAAAACAGTTTGACCAAAAGCGCTGCGCGGAAGTAATGACATTAGTTGAGTTTACCGTCAGGTACAAACACATAGCCTAAACCCCATACGGTTTGGATGTAACGTGGATTCGCTGCATCATCTTCCAGCATGCGTCTAAGCCGCGATACTTGTACATCAATGCTACGCTCCATTGCCGAATAATCACGGCCCCGCGCCTGATTCATCAGCTTATCGCGTGACAAAGGCTCGCGAGGGTGAGACACCAGCACCTTTAATACGGCATATTCACCACTGGTCAGGGGCAAGGATTGATCCCCTTTAAACATTTCCCTGGTGGCCAGGTTAAATGTAAAAGGGCCAAAAGCGATTACTTCTTCTTGCTGACTGGGCGCACCCGGCAATGCCTTACTTTTACGGCGTAAAATGGCGCGAATGCGCGCCAGTAGTTCACGGGGGTTAAAAGGTTTAGGCAGATAGTCATCGGCGCCCATCTCCAAGCCAATGATCCTGTCTACTTCATCCCCCTTGGCGGTAAGCATAATAATGGGAATATCGTTTTCCTGTTGGCGCAATTTTCGGCAAATTGACAAGCCATCTTCACCGGGAAGCATTAAATCCAGCACCAGCAAATGAAAGTTTTCCCGCTCCATTAAGCGTTGCATTTGTTCATAATTGGCGACACTACGAACTATGTAGCCCTGCTCAATCAGGTAACGTTCTAACAAAGAACGCAAGCGCATATCATCATCTACCACAAGCACCTTGGTTGTTTCTGTTGCCACCATGCCCGACCCCTCATAACTTTTTTAGCCACTATAAACTAAAAAGCCGCCGTTGCATCGGCAAGGCGGCTTTAAACAATGTTACAAAGTTTTTCAATCTTCAGGTGACTCTACCGGCGTAATACGCTTTTGTGGCGGATTAACCCAGTAAATTTTGGCAGCAGCCATGCTATTGCGGGCCGATGCCTCGACCTTACTGACATACTCACGGTCCAGCTCATACTGTTGATGCACTGAGTTTTGCGATAAGGTGCTGCAAGCCGTTAATCCTGTCACGCAGGCTAATACTATAACAATACGCATAAGTTTCATAAACAGACCTCCTGTTTCAGTTATGCTTGTTAAGTATAGCTGCTGTTGGCTTTTAGGTGTAATTTACAGCAAGCAGCCACCAGGTTTTAAGCCCACTTGGGGTTTGCACGCTAATTTCGTCATCCACCTGTTTTTTTAACAAGGCGCGGGCCATCGGCGAGTCAATCGAAATATAATCATTGCGGCCATAAATTTCATCCGGGCCAACAATGCGAAACTTCAGGCTAGCGCCCTCGTCATCTTCAATTTGCACCCAGGCACCAAAAAACACCCTACCCTCCTGCTGTGGCGAGTAATCAACAATCTTCAGCACTTCTAAACGCTTGCGTAAAAAACGGATTTTAGAATCAATTTGCCGCAATAACCTTTTGTTTTCTTTGTAGTCTGCGTTTTCAGAGCGATCCCCAAGGCTGGCCGCCCATGCGACTTTCTGGGTGATTTCTGGCCGGTACTCGCGCCATAAATAATTCAGCTCATTACTGAGTTTTTCAAAACCCTCGCGGGTAATGAGATTTGTTCTCACGATATCAGCCCCTGTATAGCGTCTGGCACGCTTTGATTTGCCCCTAATAGCCGATCCGTATTGGATTTTTTACCGCTAACGGGTGACAATAGCCCCCAGTTTTTTGCTATTGCCGTAACCGGGATAAGCTACCAGTGCGACCCGGCGCCAGGATCCAGATTTATGTCTTTGATTGTTAAACAAATCGCCATTGAAATTTCTGCAAAAGCCGAGCAGGTACAAGCCGCCATCAGCCTTTTGGATGACGGGGCTACCGTACCTTTTATTGCCCGTTACCGTAAAGAAGTCACCGGCGGACTGGATGATACCCAGTTACGGCTGCTGGAACAACGGCTGACCTATCTACGGGAACTGGAAGACCGTCGTCAGGTCATTTTAAAAACCATTGCCGAGCAGGGCAAATTAACCGATGCATTAGCACACGATATCCAGCAAGCTGACAGCAAAACCCGACTGGAAGATTTATACCTGCCTTATAAAGCCAAGCGCCGCACTAAAGGCCAGATGGCCATTGAAGCCGGCTTACTGCCTTTAGCAGAAGCATTGCTGGGGGATGCTAACCTGAACCCGGAGCATCAGGCTGCCACTTATATAAATGCCGACGCCGGTTATGTTGATAGCAAGGCGGTGTTAGATGGCGCTAAGTACGTTTTAATGGAGCGTTTTGCAGAAAACGCCGACTTACTGGCGAAATTACGTCGTCAGCTGGCACAGCATGCGGTGCTAAAGAGTACTGTGGTTGCCGGTAAAGAGCAGGAAGGGGCTAAATTCCGCGATTACTTTGCCCATACCGAAAGCTGGAAATCCACCCCATCTCACCGTGCGTTGGCGATGTTTCGTGGCCGCAACGAGGGGGTACTGCAACTGCAACTGGTACCCGATGCCAACGAGGATACGGCCCACAGCCTCTGTGAGCAAATGGTTGCCAGCCATTTTAATATTCATGACCATGGTCGCGCCGCCGACAGCTTTTTACGCACTGTGGTGCAATGGGCATGGAAAGTGAAACTACACTTAAGCCTGGAAAACGATTTGCTCAGTGAACTACGTGAGAAAGCTGAAGCGGAAGCGATAAAAGTATTTGCCCGCAATATGCAGGACTTACTGATGGCTGCGCCGGCTGGCATGCGTCCGACCCTGGCACTGGATCCGGGTCTGCGCACCGGGGTTAAAGTCACCGCGCTGGATGAAACCGGCAAACTGCTAAACCACACTACTATTTTCCCGCATGCGCCACAAAACCATTGGGATAAATCAGTACGGGTGCTGGCAGCACTTTGCCAGCAATATAAAATTGAATTGATTGCCGTGGGTAATGGCACGGCCTCGCGTGAAACCGATAAGCTGGCTGCTGAAGTCATTAAAAGCTTACCGGCACTGCGGATCAGCAAGGTCATGGTATCTGAAGCCGGCGCCTCGGTTTACTCCGCCTCTGAACTGGCGGCATTAGAATTTCCGCAGTTAGACGTATCACTGCGTGGTGCGGTATCGATAGGCCGCCGCTTACAAGATCCGCTGGCGGAGCTGGTGAAAATTGAGCCTAAGGCTATCGGTGTCGGCCAGTATCAGCATGATGTAAACCAAAGCTTGTTAACCAAATCCCTGGATGCGGTAGTGGAAGACTGTGTAAACGCTGTGGGGGTCGATTTAAATACCGCCTCGGTACCCTTACTGGCCAGAGTGGCCGGGTTAAATAAGGCTTTGGCGCAAAATATCGTGCAGTACCGTGACAGCCATGGCCGCTTTAACGAGCGCAAAGAACTGCTAAAAGTGCCAAGGCTGGGCCCTAAGGCTTACGAGCAAGCAGCCGGTTTTTTACGCATAAACAATGGCGCCAACCCGCTGGATGCATCAGGTGTGCACCCCGAAGCGTACCCACTGGTTGAAAAACTGCTGGCCGCACATCAGAAGAGCGTGCAGCAGATTATTGGCAATAGCAGCTTTTTACACAGCGTGGATCCAGCCAGCCTGATTGACGAGCATTTTGGCCTATTAACCATCGCTGACATCTTAAAAGAGCTGGATAAACCGGGGCGCGATCCACGTCCGGAGTTTAAAATGGCCAGCTTTAAAGAAGGTGTAGAAACCTTAAAAGATTTAACCGTTGGTATGTTGCTCGAGGGTGTAGTGACCAATGTCACTAACTTTGGCGCCTTTGTTGATGTGGGTGTGCATCAAGATGGTCTGGTACATATTTCCTCGCTAACCGATGCCTTTGTCAGCGATCCGCATCAGGTGGTCAAAGCCGGTGATGTGGTCAAGGTAAAAGTATTAGAAGTAGATGCAGAGCGTAAGCGCATTGCACTGACCATGCGTCTGGATGAACAACCCCAGCAAAGCCAGTTGCGTCAGGGCACTACAGCCCCAGCCAACGCCAAGGCAGGCAATGCTAAAGGTCAGTCTCAGCCCCAGCGCCCGGCAAAAGCCCCTAAAGCTGAGCCAGCCAATGCTGCCATGGGTAATGCCTTTGCTGAGGCACTGGCGAAAATGAAAAAGTAATTCAGAAGAGAAACACTAGCAGGTAAAAAGCGTTCAGACTGGTTGCAATCAGACTTGTTGAATTAAGGGCCGTGCTTTCACGGCCGTCGCTTGTAAATAGAACTGGCTAATCACTTGCGCACGTTGCTGCATTTGCTTATTTGGACTGACGCGGTAACCAGGCTCTGCTAAGGTCATGCTCTCGGTAAAGCGAATAGCATCCTTAGCAACCCCGGCCTGCGCCAAAGTGGTTAACTCTGGAAACCGCATATCATTAACTGCCGATGCGCCCTGCTCAGCCGCAAACACTGAACTGACGCTGTCCGTAACGGGTGTTGCAGCACCACTATTACTAATTTCAGCAGCTTTTTCGGCGACCAATTCCGCTTGCGCGGCCAGTAACCGCTGTGCCGCTTCTGCAGCTATTCTCCGATCAGCAGAGGATGGTTCGGCCGGGGCTAGAGCGGCTGCTTTTACCTGCTGCATTTTTTGAATGGTGGCGCGGGGAGTGGCTTCGGGCGATATATCTATTTTTACTTCACCGCCTACTGCATATTGCTGGCCATCAGGCCCCCGCTGAAAGGTATAACTGGGTGCGCCTGCGTAGCGGCCACCGATAGTAGCATGCGCCTGCTCATGGCTACGCACTTCACGATCGCGCGCCTGTAGCTCACGAATTTGCGCCTGCTCTGCTTGTTGTTGTTGCTCCGCTTGCTGCCGTTGTTGCTCGGTCTCTTCGCCCTGGCTCTGCTCTTCTTGTTTACCTTGCTCACCCTTGCCGGCTATCGCCTGGCTGGTTTCGGTGTCGCGGCCATTACTGTCATATAAATTGAGCGCTGAACTAGTCGCAGCCGGTGCCCGTGCTTTGTCTTCAGTGGCTACCGCCTGCTCTGCCCGCCCCTTTTCCAGCTCACGCACCGGCTCGACAAGCTCGCGCCGTTGCATATCACGCCGCGCCGACTCTGTCGCCGGGTTCGCGGTGTTTATGCTGACATTAGGGTAATGCGAGACCAGTTGCATCTGACTTATACCCGCACATCAATAATGCTGCCCAGCATCTGATCGGCCGTTTGCACTGAGCGCACATTCGACTCAGCATTACGGCTTTGCTCAGTCAGTTGCACCAGGCTTTGATTAACTGATGGGGTAGTTTGTTGTGCGGTCGCTGCAGCCTGTTGATTAATTTCAACATTTTGCGCCTGAGTTTCAGCAGTTTGCCGTTCGATATTGTCGCGGTTAAGCGTTTGGCGGTTAATATTGCTGCTGGCTTCAGCAACACCATTGGCCGCGCGTTGAAATCCTTGCATACCGGATGCAAAAGCAGATTGAATGTCCATAACTTAGCTCCGTAACCACTTATCATAGTGCTTAATTATTAACCAAAACTGCCGAAAAAGATAGTACCAGTGCAATTATGCTCTGCTCAGCCACTGTTCAAACCAGCTAAGTAGCTCTGCTTGATGCGAAATAAAGGGCGCATGAGAGGCGTGGGGCACTAATGTCAGATGTGCATCTGGTTGTAATTGCTGCAATAACGGTACTATGCTCACAGGTACCAATGAATCCAGCAGGCCATAACAGCCGGCTATGGGTTGGCAAATAGCGGCAAAATCGGCGCGCAAATCTTGCTCGGCCAATAAACGTAACGCCCCTGTTACTGCAGCCTCTGTCGGCACCGGGTAAGCCGATATCACCTGCTTTAATTGCATAATATCGGCTTTTGCGCTCGCCGAGCCCATAGCCTGGATAGCTAAAAAACGGCCTATGGTTTGCTCCAGCTGCTGGCTAAGCGCCTGGGAAAATTGCTGCATTACGCCAGCAGCCATGCCGGGCCAATCTTCTTTAGCCAAAAAGCTGGGGCTGGCGGCGATTAACCCCAGCTGGCGCACTTTATCCGGGTAATACCGGGCCAGCGCTATGGCCAGTAAGCCGCCTAAAGACCAACCACACACCAGACTTTGTTGCGGTATAGCCTCAGCAATCTGCGCCAGCACCGGCTTAAGGGCGTAGCCGTCAGGAAACTGCGTGTTATGGCCAAAGCCGGGTAAATCCGGTGTCAGCAGCCGGCAATGTTTCTGCAGCATAGGGGCTATGCCCTGCCACACACCCTGGTTCAGGCCCCAGCCGTGCAAAAGTACTAAAGTGGGTTTGTCGCGTTGAACGTTATCTGCCATGCTTGTCTCAGGTAAATTTTATGCTGCAAAAGTGTATTAAATGCGTTTTAGAACTCTGTTCACTTACATCCGCTATTTATGGCAGCGCTTATGGCACTCTGTGCTGCCATCATCCTGCCTCTGGTGTAGTTTACCGGTGCAGCAGGCCAACCAGCAACTTTGTCAGCATTGCCTGCCAGCTTTGCCGCAACTGCCTTATGCGCTGTGCCATTATAATTTGCTTTGGTTACCACAGATCAGTCAGGGCCTGCCAAAGCCAGGCTTTGAGCGTTTGTTGGCACTGGCGCTGTATCAGCAGCCGTATCAGCATTGGATCCGGCAGTGGAAGTTTCAGGCAGATTTGGCCACTGAAGATTGGTTACTGGCGCAGTTTAGCCACTTATTGCAACACTACCTGGCGGCAGGTCAACCTTTACCCGAGGCGATTACCTTTGTGCCAATGCACCCCAAAAAACGCCGGAAACGTGGTTTTAACCCGGCAGAGCATATGGCAATAACGGCAGCAGAAACCCTGAAGTTGCCACTTTTGCCGCTGTTTGAGCGGCGTCAGCACAGTCACAGCCAGTTAGGGTTAAACCGGCGCCAGCGCCTGAAAAATCTGCATCAGGCTTATCAGTTCAGCCCGCAAGCACCGTTAATCTTGCCCAGCTCAGTGGCACTGATTGATGATGTGCTCACCACCGGCGCCACCGCCAGCGAGCTGTGCCGCTTACTGCGAGCACGCGGTGTATCACAAATCAGTGTCTGGACACTGGCCGTGACGCCAACGCCCAGCCATAAAAAAAACCAGAGTTAGTTCGCCTCCTCTTCCCAGGCTTCTGCATTGCCACTGGCATTAAGGGTGTGCCCTAAATAGATGGCATTCACCAGTAAGCGGCTGGAGCCGACAAAGTAGCCGCGAAATACCGGGTTATCTGTCATGGCTATTACTTTGCCTTGGCCAAGGTTATGCGCTATCAGGGCGGCGCCTTGCGCAATACGCGGAATATATTCCTCTGCGGTATAACCGGCTAAATGCGGCTGCTGTGCATAGAGCGCCACATTGACAAAAGGCCGGCTGCTTGGCTGCAACAACATATTGCTGTTTTTAAATAACGGCAGGCTATTGCTGCTAATGCCAAAGGTCAAAGGATGACTGTTGTCCAGTTCAGCACGGAAAATCGCGCCGGCAATGCGCTGCCGTCCGGCTAGTAACTCGCGGTCCTGATAACGCAAACCGGCCTGTGGGATCAGGCTATTCATATCATTACTCTGCCACACGCCAGCTTGCAATAACTTGGCATCAGACAGCCAGGCCGCGGCGCGTTTATGGCCCCACAAAATACCGCCTTGTTGCACCCATTGCCGTAAACTGGTGATCTCTGCCTCCTGCCACTGGTTATAATTACCATCCGGCAAAATAATATGGCTGTAACGCGATAAATTCAGCCGGCCCAGTCGTTGTGGCTCTGCCAGTGTTGGCGATATGCCGGCCAGCCGCTCAAAGTTGTACCAGACTTCACCGGCTTCAGTGGAATTAACACCAGGGCCAGCGATCAGCAGCACTTGCGGCAAATTGACCGGAGTAAAGTTATGGCTGCCCAGATCACTGCCAGTGGCTGTTAACCCCGTGGTAATAGCACTGATCTCCAGTGGGAAGCGCTGACTAATGGCTGACAGCCGCTCAAACCAATTGCTGTGCTGTTGTAAGCCGGAGGGCATCATCATGGCCCCGGCTTTAAAGCTTTTGATGCCAGTGCTGGTTTGCGCACTAAAATCGCCCATGGCGGCCCGCACCACCAGCCCCTCGGCCAGCAAGGCCTGTAACAGCACTGGCGCTTGCTGATCATGCCAGCTAAAGGCATAAGCATAAGCGCCTGCTGCTATTGGCGTGCTGACTGCAGCGTCAGACGCTTGCCAGGGTTGGCTGGATAAAGCAGCCCTTGCCGGCTCACGGCTGACCGCCTTAAACTCAATATTAAAGGCGTAAGGTAAGGTCCAGCTTGATACATCATAAAAGGTATTGTCGTTAAAACTTTTTTGCGTGCTAAAAGCGGCTTTAATTAAACGGTACTGAGGTTGCTGCAGTGGAATAAAATAACTGCTACCGGCAGTAAATTGCTGTTGCTCATACTGCCAGTCACGGTGTAGCGGGTAACTTATTATCTGATGTTGCTGCAGTATATCCAGTAACATGGTGAGCCGGCTGTAATCTTCAGCCTCACTGATAATGTAACCTTTAATCTTATCGCTGCGTGCCTGTTGCATGGCACTGCGATAAAAGCCTTGCTGGTAACTGAGTAAATCCTGTCGGTGGGCAACGCTGCCACGAATAGTGGATAACGAGGCAGTAAATTGATTTTTTATGGTATCGGCAAAGCTTATCACGCCATGAATCGATTCCTGCAAGTGGCCGCGACTACTGGCTTGCTCAAATAAGATCCCTACACTGCCGTTAACATCGGGGTAGGTTGACCCCTTACCGACATAAAAATCATCAAAGCTTTCTTCGGTATAATACAGCTGGCCCTGAGCATCAAAGGCCGCTGCATGAAATTCGGCCAGTATGCGGGTTAATTCGAAGTTCCGCTCAGGCGTTAGCGGGTAATTGCGACTGGGAATACCTGGCTGGAAAAAATAGGTACTGTTTGTGCCCATTTCATGAAAATCGCCCAGCACATTGGGTAGCCAATGGTGAAACTGAGCAATACGCGCCTGACTTTCCGGATGTTGCAGCAATAACCAATCACGGTTTAAATCAAACCAGTAGTGATTCGGCCGGCCATTGGGCCAGGGCTCAATGTGTTCACGATGTTGCGGATCTGCCACCGGCATGGCGCCGCGATGCATATTGGCCCACAGCGCGAAACGGTCGTGGCCATCCGGGTTTAAACTGGGCTGAATTAGAATCACCGCCTGCGACAGCCATTGCTGCACTTCATGCGTATCTACCGCCGCTAAATAATGGGCCAACACTAAGGCGGCATTCGCCGCGCTGGGTTCATTACCATGAACGCCATAGCCCAGCCAGATGACCACAGGTGCATCATCCGCTAGCGGGGCCTCACCTTTGGCTTGAGCCAAATGCTGTTGGCGTATTTGCTCAAGCCGTTGCAAATTTTCCGGTGACGATATCACTAACTGTAATAACGGCCGCCGCTCATGGCTATAGCCAATCACCTGCAGTGTCGCCCGCGGCGATTGCTCTGCTAACTGCTCAAAGTAGCGCTCAATTTGATCGTGCCGGGCATGCCAGTCACCTACGGCAAAGCCCAGTACCTGCTCAGGGGTAATAACTGACTCATCGACGGCTTCGTCAAAATAGCTGGCCTGTGCCAGACCAAAATACAGCGCACAGGCTGCCCACAACAGTTGCTTCACGTGATGTCCTCTTAGTTATAACATATCAAGTTAGCCAGAAACGACGCTAAAACTCAAGCAGGGCTGGCATCTGCTACTGAGGCAGAGTATCATAGGCTATACCCTAGTAATTTAGTCAGGTACTTATTATGATCACTATTTCAGAGCAGGCGCAGGCACACTTTGCCAAGCTGTTAGAAAAACAACCGGCCGGCACCAATATTCGGGTGTTTGTGGTCAATCCTGGCACGGCTTCAGCGGAATGTGGTGTGTCTTACTGCCCGCCAGATGCAGTAGAAGAAACCGATTTACGCCTGCCTTTTACCGGCTTTGATGCGGTAGTGGATGACGAAAGCAAACCCTTTTTACTTGATGCCGAAATAGATTTCGTCACAGACCAAATGGGCTCACAGCTAACATTAAAAGCGCCAAACGCCAAAGTACGCAAGGTGAGTGACAACGCCTCTTTAATGGAGCGGGTACAATATACCATTGACAGTGAAATCAATCCGCAACTGGCTAACCATGGCGGTCGGGTGACTATTATGGAACTGACCGACAGTGGCGTGGCAGTTCTGCAATTTGGTGGCGGTTGTAATGGCTGTTCTCAGGTTGATTTAACACTGAAAGAAGGCATTGAAAAAGAACTGCTGGCGCGCTTTAGTGGCGAACTGACGGGAGTGAAAGACATCACTGAGCATCAGCGCGGCGAGCATTCCTATTACTAGCTAAGTCGCTAAATTAACCGCTGTAGCAAGTTGTGGCCACATGACGGCACCGCGCCTTTTATGCTATAACAACCCCGATGATTTACTTCGGGGTTTTTTTATGCGCATTTTTATCACTGTTATCCTGCTATTCAGTTTAATACTGCCGGCGCAGGCCGCCGTGATGCTGATATACCATCATGTCGCCGATAACACACCACGCGTTAGCAGTGTCACCAAAGAAGAACTACGTGGCCATCTGCAATATTTTAAAGATAATAATTTTCAGGTGATAGGTCTGGACTTACTGATCCAGCAACTGCAACAAGGCTTACCGATTGCCGATAATGCTGTGGTGATCACTTTTGATGACAGCTTTGAAAATAATTACACTGCCGCCCACCCTATCCTGATGGAATTTGGCTATCCCTATACCATTTTTATCAGCCCGGGCAGCATAGATGACAGAGTCGGCCCGGTACTAAACTGGGATCAGGTTAAAAAAATGGCGGCCGATGGTGTGCTGGTGGCTAACCATGCCATGCATCATGAACGTATGGCGCGCCCTGAGCCTGGTGAGTCAGAGGAAGATTGGTTAAAACGGATGGAACAAAGCATTTTACAGGCTGAGCAGCGCATAAAGGAAGAAACCGGCCAAAGCCACCAATGGCTGGCCTATCCTTATGGCGAGTTCAGCAATGCGTTAGAAGCCTTAGTTGAGCGGCTGGGCTTTATTGGCATAGGTCAGCAATCAGGTGCTATAGGCCCGGCCACTAAGTTAACCCGCATTCCACGTTTCCCGGCTGCCGGTCAATATGCGGATTTAAAAGATTTAGCCCAGAAACTGCGTACCCTGGCATTTACGATAACGGATTACCTGTCGGCTGATCAGGTTATCAGCGCTAACCCACCTACTTTACGCTTACGCTTAGAGATTAAGGATTTCTTACCGCAACAACTGCGCTGCTATGCCGGTAGCGAAGTCCTGGAGCCGGTATGGCTTGATGCTAACACCTTTGAAGTGACCGCCAGTAAAGCCGTCAACCGCGGCCGCAGTCGCTACAACTGCACCGCACCTTCCCTCAGTAAACGCGGCTACTTCTACTGGTATTCACAGCAGTGGTTAAACTAAAAATTTAATTTCCAGTAAGAAACCTTTGGGGTCAGGCCTTGCTTTTTGCATTAATTATCAATATGTTAATAAATGCAAAAAGCAAGGGCTGACCCCATCAATGTTGAAAAGGATTTTCTGTGAAAATGTTGCTTACGCTTGCCGCTGTTTACGGCCTCTTTACTCTGACAGTCAGTGCACAGCCCATTGCCTTAAGCCCTGTTCCTGGTTGGGTTGAACCTATACAACCGGTGCAGCGCAGTGCCATTCCTACCCAGGAGATTAAAAATGGGATTTATTACTTATTGGCCGATACGCAACTAACAGTGCCCGCTCAAGGTGCCCAGCAACGCTTTGAACACTACGCCAGTCTGGTGATGAATACGAGAGGTCTGGAGGACGCCGGTCAGATCACTATTCACTTTGATCCGCTGTATCAGCAACTCCAGTTGCATCAGTTAAATATTATCCGGGACGGCATCAGCAGTAGCCGTTACTCCCAGGCCAGGATCAGTCTGGTGCAAACCGAGCAGGATTTACAAAAGTTGCTGTATTACGGAAAAACAGCACTGAATATTGTGCTGCCTGACGTACGAGTGGGCGATATAGTGCAATACAGTTATAGTCTTACGGGTAGCAACCCGGTGTTTGCCGACCGCTTCAATCACAGCCAGAGTCTTAACTGGTCGGTGCCGCTGCACCAGCAGCACTGGCGGCTGATTTGGCAAAAGCCTGAGCCGCTGTATTATCGCTTTAGTCAGCAACCCTTACCTTTGCGAATCACCAGCTCTGCTGAAGCCACTATTTATCAGCTCACACAGACAGATGTTGCGGTTGCCAAAGTGGAAGACGATACCCCTGACTGGTATAGCCCTTATAACACTTTGTCATTAAGTAACAGCGAGCAATGGCAGGATATCGCGCAGTGGGGCAGTAGCTTATTTGAACCAGCCATTAGCAACAGCCGGACCGTCACGGAAAAAGTCGCCCGCTGGCAGCTTGAGCATGCCACAGCTGAGCAGCAAATTATCGCCGCCTTGCTGTTTGTGCAAACCGATATTAGATATCTTGGGATTGAATTAGGCGAAAGCTCACACAAGCCGGCGTCAGCAGAGCAAGTATTGCTGCAGCGCTATGGTGATTGTAAAGATAAAAGCGTACTGCTGGTTAGCATGTTACGCCAGCTTGGTCACCAGGCGGTGCCTGTGCTGGTTAACACCGAGCGCGCCGCCAAGATTGCTGATGTATTGCCCTCTGCACATGCCTTTGATCATGCCATTGTGAAACTGGAATTTAATAACACCACTTACTGGCTTGATCCAACCCGCAGTCATCAGGGCGGGCCACTCAGCACCCTGTATCAGCCTGACTACGGTGTTGCACTGGAGTTGGCAAAGGGTGTTAACCAACTCACATCGATGTCCTCCGCCAGGCAATATACTAAAACACTGATAAATGACCACTTTCAGCTAACTGATTCCTTATCAAAACCAGCGAACTATACTGTCAGCACCCTTTATAGTGGCTTGGCGGCCGAAAGAGTTCGGTCACAATTTGCCCGAAACAGCCTGAACCAGAAAGAGGAAGACTATACGCAATTCTATAGCCGCTATTACGCCACTATTACGCAGGCGGCACCCATTATCAAAACGGATGATCGGGCGCAAGGCACAGTTAAAATTGATGAGTTTTACCTGATAAGCGATTTTTGGGATAGCGAGGATAACCATAAATTCAGCGCCAATTTTTATACAAATGGCATCAGTAGTTATCTGGAGCAGCCAAAAATAGCCGCTAACCGCAGCCAACCTTTTGCTATTGATCACCCGGTGGATATTGAACAAACACTGACCATTCAGCTGAATGACGTTAACTGGCAGTTTGAAGAAGAAACAGTGCAGGAGTTAAACCCATTTTTTCAATATCAAAGTCAGGTTCAGTTTGATAAAGCGACCAACACCCTTACCCTGAATTATCAGTATAAGAGCCTGACAGACCATATTCTGCCAGAGCAGCGCAGCGACTATCTGGCAGCAGTAAGCAGAGCCCGGGAAGACTTACACATGGGCCTGGTTCAGAATACGCAGGCGACCACAGAAGTAGATGACATGGCAGATACCAGCACAATACTGGCCATATTGTTTATTTGCAGCTATGCCATGTTGTGTTTAATCTGTATTGCCTTATGGCTACTGGATCCACCACCAATTGCATCGGAGCAACATTTTCCGGAGCCTGTGGTGCGTTTCATCCTGACCTGGCTGGTGACATTCAGTCTCTTCGGTTTGTATTGGTGTCTGAAAAACGGTGCTTTGCTTAACAAAGCTAAAGCACAGCAAAGCGCTTTGCCTTAGCTCACGCTTTACTGCCGTTGCAGTTGCTTTAGTACCAGTGGGAAATCCGCTATAAGCTGTTCGGATTCAATTAACGGTATTTTTCCCACTGCCATTTCCGGTTTAAACATCGCCACCAGTTGGCCTTGCGGGTTAATTAATACCACTGAGGCACTGTGATCAACCAGGTAATCAGGAGCTGTAGTGCTACTCATCGCATACATTAAGCCAAGCTGGCGTACGAAGGGGAATAACTGATCATGGCCGGCGGTCACACCCAGCAGTGCCGGCTGCTGAAAATAATCGACATATTGTTTTAACTGCGCCGGAGTATCGCGCTGAGGGTCGACCGACACAAACCAGATTTGCAACGGTTTATCGACCATAGCGGCTAACTCTGGCTGCACGCCGGCCAGCTTAGCCAGCGTTAATGGGCAAATATCCGGGCAATAAGTATAACCGACAAAAGCCAGTGTCCATTTGCCATATAAATTTTCCCGGCTAACCGGCTCTGCGTGCTGATCAAGCAACGAAAAATCGGCAAGATTACGCGGCTGAGGGAAGACCAGCGCATGCTCTGGTAACGCTGAACTGCGTTGCTGCAAGGCAAAAAACACACCGGCAATGACAAATGCAGCCGCAAATAACACTATTAATACATTACGAAACATAGAGCGCAGATACCTTAAAATAATGATCAACCAGTAACAGCAAGAAGAGTAACATCAGATGCACGATAGAAAATTTAAAGGTGGCCATGGCGGTACTGTCATCAGCTGCAAACTTTAACTTCCAGGCGTATTGTAAAAAACGCAGGTTAAGTAGACAGCTTCCTAATAAATAAATGACGCCTGTCATACCAACAATATATGGCATTAGGCACACCAGACATAAAATTAATGTGTAAATTAAAATAGCCGTTTTGGTGTACTCAATACCATGGGTTACCGGCAACATCGGCATGTTAACTTTGGCATAATCGTCACGGCGGTGAATAGACAGCGCCCAAAAATGCGGTGGGGTCCATGCAAATATAATCATCACTAACAACAATGCATGAGCATGAATGTCGCCAGTAATAGCTGTCCAGCCTAATAATGGCGGCATAGCACCGGCTAAACCTCCTATTACGATATTTTGCGGCGTAGCACGCTTTAAAAACATGGTGTATACCACTGCATAACCAAACAAGCTAAGCAGCGTTAACCAAGCGGTAAGTGGGTTAACTCCCAGATACAGCAGTACAAAACCACCACCCGCTAATGAGGTCGCAAAGGCAATTGCCTGCTGTGAACTTACCCGGCCTTTTGCCACAGGCCTACTGTGAGTGCGTGCCATTTGCGCATCGATCCGCTGATCCACAACATGGTTTAACGCTGCAGCCGCGCCCGACAATAAGCCTATGCCAAGGGTAGCCATTACCATTACTACTGGATCCGGTAAGCCTTGAGTCGCCAGCATCATACCTACCCACGCTGTCAGCACTAACAACGCCACCACTTTAGGTTTAGTTAATTCAAGATAATCCCGCCACAGAGGAACTAACCGCCTAGCAGCTAATACTGTTGCCATTTATGCCTCCTTGCTCAAAGGCCGATACAGTAAGTAAAGCAAAACCACTAAAAGCATAAGCAGGTTTGCACCAATAAAATTATGTGCCACCGCATTTGCCAAGGGTAAATGCAGTACAACATTTAATACCCCAAGGGTAAACTGAATGCCCAATACCACGGCGATAGCCATTGTTAAACCTCGCAATAAGCTGCTGCTGGCCACCCGGTAAAGCCGCCATAACAGCAGACAGAGCACTGACAGGGTAACAAGGGCACCAATACGGTGTAACACATGAATGGTGGCTCTGGCGTCGGCCGACATCACCCCGAACTCGTAATCATCATGTCCCAGATGTAAATCAAAAGCCTCGGCAAAAGCCAGCCGTCCAGTCCAACCTGCTTCACAAAACGGTAGCTCTATACAGGCAAGGGCAGCGTAATTGGCCGCGGTCCAGCCACCCAACGCAATTTGCATCAGCACCACCAGCGTGGCCCCTATGGCCAATGGTTTCAGTGCCTGCAATTGTGGTTTAGGCTGCAATCGCAGTTCAGGTGTTAATTCTAGCCAGTACACCACTAATAAACAGAAGATGGTAAAACCGCCCAGTAAATGCGCCAATACAATGATCGGCAATAAGCCCATAGTGACGGTCCAAGCGCCCAGCGCTGCCTGAAAAATTACCAGTGACAGTAACGCCGCGGGAAATAGCTGCGGTTTTTTTCGTTTAACCCAGCTGGCGATAAAAATTGCGCCAATTAACAAGCCAAGACTGCCGGCAAGATAGCGATGGATCATCTCATTCCAGGCTTTTTGTGGCTCTAACGGCCGCTCGGGAAACAACTCTGCCGCTAAGGCAACATTTTGTGGTTTTTGCGGTACTTTTAAAAAACCATAACAGCCAGGCCAATCCGGGCAACCAAGCCCGGCATCAGTCAGTCTGGTAAAGGCACCGTAAATAATCACTACCATAGTCAGGATAATGGTAACGCTGACTAGCCATTTAAACTTTGTCATACACTGGTCCGATCGTAGTTCATCAGTTTTAATAAATCGGCACGCACGCTACGCGCCGTTTCAGCCATATCTTCAGCTTGCTCTGGCATTGGATAACTGAGTAACACCAGGCCTTTGCGATCCACCAGTACTATAGTGTTGCGCAGTTGCTCTGGCAGCTCAATCAGCGCTGCAGCTTGCTGAAACATCGGATACTCTGCCGGCTGAGGTATCTGGCCAATCAACACTGGTACCACCTGCACTTGTTTACGGCCAAGACCAATATACATTTGCTTAATGGTGTGCAATGCCTGCAAACATGATTGCTGACAATCCTGCTGCGGAATTAACGCTATGCGCCAGTGATCAGGACGCTGACTGGCGTCTTCCAGTAGAAAATACTCTTGCTGCAACCACTGACCTTTGCTGGAGCTACCCGGATTAAACCAGCCCAACTCCAGCACAATTTTTGCGCCAAGCAGTGGCAAGGCGCAACACACTATAAATAACAGCAGAAATTTATTTTTATTCATCGTTCTTACCTGCTTGATAACTGGCAGCGAGGGCCACCGCCAGTACTGCTAAACCCAGCATAAACCATTGAAAGGCATAGCCGCGATGTTTTTCCGGCGGCATCACTACTGCCTGATAGTGCGGGATAAAATCACTGCCATGCTGTTGATATACCATGGCATGATACAAAGTTACTGGCAATGCTTTCTGCAGCTCTGCAAGCTCAATTTGTTGTATCCGTAGCGGCCAGCCGCTGCCATCGGTATTTTGCCCAAGTCGCAGGCCACCAACTTCGCTGCGCAGCAAACCATCAATGTTGATTTGCTCTGGAATATCGATGTCAGGTAACTCAGAGCGGCTTTGTGGTGCCCGCACCCAGCCTAAATTCACCAGCAACAGAGTGTTCTCCGACGCAAATTGCACAGGGATCACCACATCGTAACCCACTTTTCCTTCTACAATACGGTTATCCAGCAGCCAGATATAAGGCGCTAACCAACGGCCAGTGTCTTGCACTATAGCGCCATCCGCCTCGGCCGGGGGCAGCTGCAATACCTGGGCAAAGCGCAAAGGCCCTTGTTGCTGCATCACAGAAAGTTGCTGTAATTGCGTCGTTTTTTCTGCTGCCCGCTGCCACTGCCAGTGTGCAAGCTTGATTAAAATGGCAAAAGCAGTCAGAGTAACCAGCAACCAGACAGGGTGGATCGCCAATACGCGACCTGCAATGTTAATTCGCATGATGCGCTAACCGGAGAACTAAAAGCATGTTGATTAAACTTGTTATCATCGCACTACTACTTTTTATGCTATTTAATCTGTTTAAGGCTGGCGTTATTATGCTGCGCAACGACTCAGGGCAGAACACATCACGTCATCTGGGCCGTCGCGTACTCTATGCCGGTCTGGCGCTGGGCCTGATTATTCTAGCGATACTGCTGGGGCTAGTAACACCTAACCCCAGACCTTATTAAGCCGGCTCAACATTCGCC
>NZ_DAINOE010000009.1:38542-61984 GCF_036735525.1 Arsukibacterium sp.
AAATGCTTTTCAGGCGTAAAGTGTCCTTTAAGTACCCTGAAGAACACAAACAACAAAATGATGGCGCCCAGGGTCACGTGCAGACCATGAAAACCAGTCAGCAAAAAGAAGGTATTACCATAAAAGCCTGAATCTAAGCGCAATCCTAAGTCCCGATAAGCATGCACATATTCATAGCCTTGCAAGCACAGGAACACCGCACCCAGTAATAAGGTCAGCACCAGCATCAGTTTTAGCTGGCCACGTTTTTGCTGTTCAAGACCGGTATGTGCAAAGTGCAGTGTCACTGAGGAAATCACCAGGATAATAGTGTTGATTAATGGTAAGCCCCATGGCATAGCCTGTGTTTCGGTGCCGCCTGGCGTTTTAACCAAAGGCCACACCGGTTCAAAGTTAGGCCAGAGGATTTCAAAAGTCATCGCATTATTACTGGCGCCGCCCAACCATTCCATGGCAATCACCCGGCCATAAAACAGTGCACCAAAAAATGCCATAAAAAACATCACTTCAGATACAATAAACCAGCTCATACCCTGGCGAAATGAGCGATCCATCTGCGCACTGTATAAACCACTCATTGATTCATCAATGACATTTTTAAACCAGCCCACCAGCATAAATACCAGTATCGCCAGCCCCAAAATCAGCAGGTAACCACCAAAGCCGCTTTGTTCTTTCGACAGATCTATTACATAGTGCCCGGCGCCAAAGGCAATAAAAAACAACGCCACAGCGCCAATAATGGGCCAGGGACTTTGCGCGGGAACATAATATTTTTCGTAAGTTTTTGTCATGTTATTCCCCAGTAACGGTTTGACTGTCCGGCTCGCTCCAGGCACTGGTTACATCATACAAGGTGTAATTCAGTGTGATGGTGCTAAATTGTGCGGGCAAGGCCGGGTCAACATAAAACTGTAATGGCATCAGCATATCTTTGCCCCCGGCTAACTGCTGCTGGGTAAAGCAAAAACACTCTATTTTATGAAAGAAAAGTGCCGCCTGACCTGGCGATACCGAAGGTACCGCCTGACCAACAATCATCCGGCTGGTCGGGTTCTCGGCGATATAATTCATAATATGAATTTCCCCCGGGTGCACCTTCATACGCCGCACTTCTGGCTTAAACACCCAGGGCATATCCTGATTTGGCCTGGCCAGAAATTCGATGGTCACTTCACGGCTAACATCTATTTGTGCGGCGTCCGTAGTCGCCGCCACATTTGACGTTTTGCCATTAATGCCGGTCACTTCACAAAATACATCGTAAAGCGGCACCAGCGCAAAACCAAAGCCAAACATCGCAAGGGCAATGATCGCCAGTTTGCCGACCAAAGGTTTATGATGTTGCGCCATACCGCCTCCTTATTTAATCACTGGTGGCGTGTCAAAGGTGTGGTAAGGCGCCGGTGAAGGCACTTCCCATTCCAGACCTTCAGCCCCTTCCCATACCTGCGCCGTGGCTTTGACACCACCGCGGGCACACTTAATCAATACCCAGACAAAGATCAGCTGTGATAAGCCAAATAAGAAGCCACCAATACTGATAAAGGCATTAAAGTCGGCAAATTGCAGTGCGTAATCCGGGATGCGACGCGGCATTCCGGCAAGACCAACAAAATGCATCGGGAAGAACAACAGGTTCACCGAAATCAACGAGCACCAGAAATGCCACTGCCCCAGCGTTTCGTCATACATATTACCGGTCCACTTAGGTAACCAGTAATACACTGCCGCCACTATGGAGAATACCGCGCCCGACACCAGTACATAATGAAAGTGCGCTACCACAAAATAGGTATCATGGTACTGGAAGTCAGCCGGCGTAATCGCCAGCATCAGCCCGGAAAAGCCGCCAATGGTAAACAGCACGATAAAGGCCAGTGCAAACATCATTGGCACTTCAAAGGTCATGGCACCGCGCCACATGGTGGCTACCCAGTTAAAGACCTTCACCCCGGTCGGCACCGCTATCAGCATGGTCGCATACATAAAAAACAGCGTGGCAAACACCGGCATGCCGGTGGTAAACATATGGTGAGCCCAAACCAGGAACGATAACACGGCAATACTGGCGGTGGCGTACACCATAGAGGCATAACCGAACAGCGGTTTACGGGCAAAGGTCGGGATAATGGCCGAGACAATACCAAAGGCCGGTAAAATCATGATGTAAACTTCAGGGTGACCGAAGAACCAGAAAATATGCTGGAACAACACCGGATCACCGCCGCCGGCCGCATCAAAGAAGCTGGTGGCAAAGTATTTATCTGTCAGCACCATGGTGACCACACCCGCTAGTACCGGCATCACCATTATCAGCAGGAAGGCAGTAATAAACCAGGTCCAGACAAACAGAGGCATCTTCATCCAGGTCATACCCGGTGCCCGCATGTTCCAGATGGTGACAATAACGTTGATGGCACCCATGATGGATGATATACCCATAATGTGTACAGAAAACACAAATAAGGCTGTGCTGTCGTTACTGTAAGTGGTGGATAAAGGCGCGTAGAAAGTCCAGCCAAAATCCGGGCCACCACCAGGCATAAACAGTGACAATATTAAAATCAGAAACGCGAACGGCAGGATCCAGAAGCTCCAGTTATTCATGCGCGGCAGCGCCATATCTGGCGCACCAATCATCATTGGAATCATCCAGTTGGCTAAACCGGTAAAGGCCGGCATTACCGCACCAAATACCATGATTAAACCATGCACTGTGGTCATCTGATTAAAAAATTGTGGCTCAACAAACTGCATACCCGGCTGGAACAACTCCAGGCGGATAATCATCGCCATAGAACCGCCGATAAAAAACATGATCAGCGCAAACACCAGGTACATGGTACCAATGTCTTTATGGTTTGTAGTTAACAGCCAGCGCATAATTCCGCTGGGCCTATGATCATGATGATCGTGGTCGTGATGATCATGATCATCATGACCATGTTGATCGTTTTCAGGTAAATCCGTAGTCGTTGCAGTCATAACTTAGTCTCCCTGCTGCACGGCATAAACGTCTGCTGCCTGCACCGCATCACCGGTGTCATTGCCCCAGGCATTGCGGGTGTAAGTCACCACGGCTGCCAACTCTTTTAAACTTAACTGCCGGCCAAATGCTTGCATAGCAGTACCACTTTTACCATTAACGATAATATCGATATGGCCGCGACGGTCATTCAGAATCAGCGGGCTGCCCTTCAAACCGGGAAAAATGCCAGCTAAACCTTCTCCGTTAGGTTGGTGACAAGCAGCGCAATGGCCCTGATAGGCTCGGGCACCTACTTCCATAAGCTCAGCCATAGGCATATTCATCGCCAACAATTCGCGCTCTGCAGCCTTTGCTGCGGCAATTCGCGTTTCTTCCGCCATGACCCAGGCCGTGTAATCCTCAGGCGTCTTGGCAATGACCACTATGGGCATAAAGGCATGATCTTTACCGCACAGCTCAGCACACTGGCCACGGTAAACACCCGGCTCATCAACCCGGGTCCATGCTTCGTTGATAAAACCAGGATTTGCATCTTTTTTAATGGCAAAAGCAGGTACCCACCAGGAGTGAATAACATCGTCGGAAGTCATCAGAAAACGTACTTTTTGCCCGGTAGGAATGACCAGCGGTCGGTCTACTTCCAATAAGTAGTTTTCTTCTTTGGGGAGTTGATTAATGATTTGCTCGCGAGGCGTGGCTAATAACGAAAAGAATTCAACGTCATTTTCCAGATATTTGTAGTGCCATTTCCACTGTGAGCCAGTCACCAGCACGGTAACGTCAGCGTCTGACGTATCCTCCATCGCAATAAGGGTTTTAGTAGCGGGTACTGCCATACCGATTAAGATTAATACCGGTATCGCCGTCCACAGGATTTCAACCCGTGTACTATGATGGAATTGGGCAGGCTGCACACCTCGTGCTTTACGGTGGCGAAGGATCGACCAAAACATGATCCCAAACACCACAGCACCGATCACACAGCAAATCCAGAAAATCGTCATATGCAGTTGATACACCTGCTGACTAATATCTGTTACACCCTTGGTCATATTCAAAGGCATAGCTGCTGCATTAGCCGATGCGGCTAAAAGCAAGGTTGGCAGCGACCAACGTAAACAACGCGTTTTCGTCACTGTACTTCTCCTCTGTCATTTTGCAATGCAAACTGCAGAAACTTCGAACACAGTACTGCTCGGTATTTACCCTGCCACCGACTCTATGTAGTTCAGCTTCGCAATTTTATTGTTGTTATATTGTTGTTATTATGTTGTTTTGCTGAGATTTCATTGCTAGCGCAGAAATCAAAAACTAACCCTATTGTTATTTTTTGGTCAGTCTTAGTCTAAGAATCATCCAAATCCGGTTCAGTGTAAACCCCTAAATAGCAAAAGCGCCGGCAAACCCATGTGGTCGTACCAGCGCTTTTATTATTTAACTTATTGACTAACAGCTAACTTTATAACCAACTGCCATTGCGAATGACGCCGACAGCCAAGCCTTCGACCGCGAATTGTTGCTGGCGCAAATCGACTTTTATCACATCAAAATCCGCGTTTTCAGGATGCAGCAATACCATGTGACCCTGACGTTGAAAACGTTTTACCGTCACATCTTCATCTACCCTAGCTACGATGACCTGGCCCGGCTCGGCCTGATTGGTTTTATGTACTGCCAGCAGGTCACCATCGAGGATACCAATATCCTGCATACTCATTCCCTGCACCCGCAGTAAAAAATCGGCATGCGGCTTAAACAAATGCGCGTCAATCTGGTAATGATTTTGCACATGTTCAGCGGCTAAAATGGGTTGGCCGGCAGCGACCTTACCAATAAGCGGTAGGCCCAGCTGCTCCGGCTCAAGATCATCTTCTACCAGCCTGATGCCGCGCGAAGTGCCTGGCATCATTTCAATAACACCTTTTTTGGCCAGCGCCTTTAAATGCTCTTCAGCGGCGTTGGCTGATTTAAAACCCAGTTTCGTCGCTATTTCTGCGCGGGTCGGGGGCATACCACTGGCGCTTTGGTAATCTTTAATCAGTTGCAGAATTTCGGCTTGTCTTGGTGTTAAAGGTCTCATAATGCTGGCTGCCTATACAGTAGGTACTGTGAGTATATACAGCTAGTGTTGACTTTGCCAAATTTTTTGCAACTATCATTATCGGCAAACATCCAGACTGACAATTTGCCTGTCGTCACTTTAATGATATTCTTGGTTTTTTAACGGCGCTGGTCTGCACTTTCATGTTTTCAGCTTTTCCGCTATTTCGTCTGCTTACTCTATTATTATGTTGGCCTGTCCGCCTGCTGGTGCGCTTTAAAGTGGTACCAGACAATACGGTAACTGAACTGGCACTGGATACCGGCAGACCACTACTGTATATCTGCCATACCCGCTCCGCCAGTGATCTGGCCACCTTGCGCCGGGTGTGCAGGCAATTGCAGCTGCCAGACCCACTGCAACAAGTTGAATTAAATGGCCAACTATACCGGCGTACGCTGTTTTTAGAAAAACCGCATGCCATTATTGGTGGCCGTGGAAAAACCCGTGCCTTAGAACAAGGCCAGGCACTGTTACAGGCGCATCTGGAGGACCCAGGCCTGGATGCGCAACTGGTGCCCGCCGCTATTTTATGGGGCCGGGCGCCGGGAAAAGAAAACAGTATTAAGTGGTTGCTGGGTGAAGCCCATGCGCCGCACTGGTTAGCAAAGATGCTGATTGTACTGGTGTCAGGCCGCCATACACTGGTGCGCTTTAGTCGCGCAGTGTCGTTAAAACAAATGGCCGCTCAATTTGGCGCAGAAATCAGCACTGCCCGTAAATTACTGCGCATGTCTCGTTTTCATTTTTACCGTCAAAAACTGGCGGCCACAGGCCCCAAACTGGTAAACCGTAGCCAGTTATTTAATGCCTTGTTAGCCTCGCCCGCTCTGCGCCAGGCTATAGAAGAAGAAGCTCGCAGTAAACAGATGCCGTTAAAGCAGGCCAGACAACGCGCCCGGTTACTTTTGCAGGAAATTGCAGCTGATTACCGCGAATCAACGCTCAGAGTTGGAGACCGTGTGCTTAGCTGGCTGTGGAAAAAACTCTATTCCGGCATTAAGGTCAATAATGCCGATATGCTGCGGGACTTAGCACAGCGCGGCCATGAAATTGTTTATGTGCCCTGCCATCGTAGTCATATGGATTATCTGCTGCTCAGTTATGTTATTTATCATCAGGGCTTGGTGCCGCCGCATATTGCCGCTGGCATTAACCTTAATTTCTGGCCAGCAGGTACTATTTTCCGTCGTGGCGGTGCCTTTTTTATCCGCCGTAGTTTCAGTGGCGATAAACTCTATTCTGCGGTGTTTCGGGAATACCTCAGCCAATTATTCAGCAAAGGCTATGCCGTTAAATATTATACCGAAGGCGGGCGCAGTCGCACCGGCCGCTTACTAACGCCGAAAACCGGTATGCTGGCTATGACAGTGCAGGCAATGCTACGCGGTATAGACAGACCAGTAACCTTAGTCCCCGTATATCTGGGCTATGAGCATGTGATGGAAGTCAATACTTACGTCAGCGAGTTACAGGGAGCCGGTAAGCAAAAAGAATCGATTGGCGGCGTATTTCAGGCCATTCGTAAACTACGTAACTATGGTTATGGTTATGTCAATTTCGGTGAACCCATACAGCTTAATCAGTACCTTAACCAGCAGGTACCGGATTGGAAAAACCACATTCACCCGCTACAAGTGCAAAAACCACATTGGTTAAATCCCTTAGTGGCAAAATTATCGCGCCAGTTGATGCAACAAATTAATCAGAGTGCAGCCTTAAATGCCATCAACCTGTTGGCTATCTGTTTACTGGCGTCAGAAAAACGTACTCTTACCCGGCCAGAACTGAGCCAGCAGCTCAATTGCTATCTGCAATTGCAACAGCAAGTCCCCTATCATCAGCAAGTCAGTCTGCCGGATAGCGATGCAGAGGCCATCATTGCCCATGCGCTGTCTATGGGTAAGGTGGAGCTGAGTAGTGATCATTTCGGCGAACTGTTGAGTCTCACCTCTGAAAACGCGGTGCTATTGAGTTACTACCGCAATAATGTACTGCACCTGTTTATGTTACCTGCTTTACTGGCCAGTGCCGTGCTTCATCATCGTGCTCTGAGCTATAACCAATTATTACAGATCATTGAACAGCTCTACCCCTTACTGCAGCAAGAGTTATATATCTATGTTTCTTCTGTACGCACCTATTGTCAGGCACTGCTACAGCAACTGACCGAGCAAGGTTTATTACTCTGCATTGATAATCAATATCAGGCACCTGAGCAGCAATCCCAGGGCTATTTTCAGTTAAATCTATTGGCACGTATCGCTGAGGACACGCTGCAGCGATACGCAATAGTGTTAAATTTACTGCAAAATGATCAGGTACAACACCGTGCAGAATTAGAGCAACTCAGCCACCAGCAAGCCCAGCGTCTGTTAAGCCTGCATGGTATAGCTGCGCCGGAATATTACGATAAAAACTTGTTTGCGATGTTAAGCCAGGCACTAAAGGAGGCGGGCTATTGCCATGCTGATAGCGACAATCGCTTGCTGGCCGCCGACAAATTGCCACAGCTGGCTAGTACCGTTAATGCCTTGCTGCGCAGTGAAGTTTTACAAAGCCTGCAGAGCATTATGGTGGTACCAGCCAAGACAGAATAAAGCACTAATGCTGACTTCTAAGCCTTGTCCGGATACAGACGGATCACACCTTCTTGTATAGTAGATGCCACTAACTGCCCGCTACGGTTAAAAAACTGCCCACGCACCAGGCCTCTCCCACCCGAAGCACTGGGGCTGTCTACCGCATACAGCAGCCAGTCATCGAAGCGGAAATCCTGATGAAACCACATCGCATGGTCAATGGTGGCCACTTGCATATTGGGCGCCATAAAAGATTTACCATGCGGCTGCAACGCTGTCGGCAAAAAATTAAAATCGGACGCATAGGCTAGCAGGTACTTATGTACCCGCAAATCGTTCGGCATCTGGCCATTTGCCTTAAACCAGACATAGCGTTTAGGCGCACTCACCTGAGGCACAAAAGGGTTTTGAAAATCGACCGGGCGCATTTCAATGGGCTTTTCACAGATAAACTTACTGCGCAATTGCTCCGGTATTTGTGCTGCATGCTGCTGGTAAAAGGCCAAATCAGATACCAACTGATCCGGCCCGGGCACATCTGGCATCAGATCCTGATGCTCAAACCCCTGTTCTTCGTTTTGAAACGACGCTGTCATATAAAAAATCGGTTTACCGTACTGAATAGCACTAACGCGACGGGTACTAAAGCTTTTACCGTCGCGAATCGTTTCTACTTCATACACTATTGGCCTGCTGGCGTCGCCCGGCCTTAGAAAGTATGAGTGAAACGAATGCACCTTACGATCTTCAGGCAAGGTTTCTTTGGCTGCGGATAACGCCTGCCCCATTACCTGGCCACCAAACACCGCCTTAAAGCCTAAATCCTGGCTTTGGCCGCGATACAAGCCCAGCTCTATGGTTTCCAGTTTTAATAACGACAATAAATTTGCTAACACCTGACTCATCGACTGGCTTCCGTTTGCTGATACACTAAGACTATTGTGCCGCAAAGCCGGAGCCTGAGCAAAGATGAACTATTGGTTATTTAAAACAGAACCAGAAGAATGCAGCATTGATGATTTTGCCGCCGCACCTGACAGCGCCATTGTGTGGGAAGGGGTACGTAATTATCAGGCGCGTAATTTTTTACGCGACGAGGTACAAGCTGGCGATCAGGTATTTATTTATCACTCCAGCTGCAAGCAGATTGGCATTGCAGGTATTGCGCAAGTGGTAAACGCCGCTTACCCGGATCCCAGTCAGTTTAAGCCTGACAGCCCTTATTTCGACGCCAAAGCCAGCGCTGCAGCACCACGTTGGGTGGCTGTTGATTTGCGTTTTGTCAGCAAGCTACCGCAACTCTTGCCGCTGGACAAACTGAAAAGTTCAGCTAAGCTGAAACAGTTGCCCTTGGTACAAAAAGGCAACAGATTATCCATAATGCCGGTAACTGCAGCACAATGGCAGGCAACGCTTGACATGGCGGTTAACGGTGCGTCCTAACTTACGTTTAACATCCTGTGTGGTTGGAGCCTGTTATGAACTACGAACGGCGCCAAACGGATAAGGACATGCATTATTTCTGGGAAGAACTGAATTTAGCGCAGAAATTTTCTGTCGCAGAATTACAGCGTTACGGTTATAAATTACTTTTTGTCAGACAGCAAGACAATATCAGAATGGCGGTGATGCTCGCCGGAGACAAATTGGCTGCCATCGATGATGAAGGCCAGATTGATACCGAGCCCAGTGTGATTTTGCGACATTAAGGGCTAAAAAATAAAAAAACGCCGGGCTTGCCCGGCGTTTTTATCTGCTAAATCTCAGTCTGCCGACTGCTGCTGCGAAATATACTGCCTAACCTGCTGTTCCAATACTAGCAACGGAACACTGCCATTGGCTAATACCACATCATGAAACTGCCGGATATCAAAGCGACTACCCAATGCCTGCTCTGCTTCAGTGCGCAAACGTCTGATCGTTAGCTCACCGAGCTTGTAAGATAACGCCTGACCTGGCCAGCTGATGTAACGATCAATCTCAGTATTAACATTATGCATAGACAGTGCCGTGTTACAGGCTAAAAAATCCACTGCCTGCTGACGACTCCAGCCCATGCTATGCATGCCGGTATCCACCACCAACCTGGCCGCGCGCCACATTTCATAAGTCAGGCGACCAAAATTGCTGTACGGGTCCTGATAAAAGCCCATTTCCAAGCCTAAATACTCGGCATACAGACCCCAGCCCTCACCAAAAGCAGAGGTATAAAAGCTACGGCGATAATCCGGTAAACTGGCTTGCTCACGCGCCAGTGAAATTTGTAAATGATGGCCTGGTACCGCTTCGTGCAAGGTTAACGCTTCCATCTCATATAAAGGCCGGCGGTTTAATGCATAAGTATTAACCCAATAAAAACCGGCCTGATCATCGCGGTTAGCACCTGAGTAGCGGCCAGTGGTATATTTAGGTGCAATTTCTGCCGGTACCGGCACCACACCATAAGGGGTGCGTGGCAGGGTTTTAAATAAACGCGGTAATTCGGCGTCAGCTTTTTTCGATAAGTAAGCGGCGTAGCGCATTAGCTCACTAGCCGTTTGCGGATAAAACTGCGGATCGGTGCGTAAGAAATCGATAAAATCAGCAAAACTGCCATCAAAACCAGTGCTGTCAATCACCTGCTGCATCTCAGCCCGAATCCGGGCTACCTCTTCAATGCCAATCTGATGTACCTCAGCAGGTGTTAACGCCAGAGTAGTGTAGTGTTGCAGCCGGTTCTGATAAAACGCTTCGCCTTGAGGCAGCGCAGAGGCAGCAATCGTCTGGCGCGCACCAGGTTTATACTCGTCCAGCATAAACCGATACAATGCCTGGTACGCCGGGTTTACTTTTTCAGTAATCAATTGTTGGGCTTGTTGCTGAAACTGCTGCCACTGCCCGGCATCTATTGACTCCGGCTGCTGCAAAAATGGCTGATAAAATACACTCTTGCTGACGTCATCGGTAATATAAGAGCGAATACTATGTTCAAAGCCGTTTAACACAACCTGTGGCTGAGTCATTCCTATAGCCAGCCCCTGGCGCATCCAGTCGATTTGCTGTTGCATATATTCAGGCACGGCAGCCAGGCGTTTCAGGTAATGCTGATACTCGCTAAACTGCCGTGGCGCCTGACGCTGAAAACTAAAAGCCAGGCTGGTATGAAACCCCGATTCTGAGGTCAACGGAATCATATGCGCATTAAAACGGTAGTGATCAATCTCATTGGCCAGGCGGTAACTTAATACCGCATGATTAATCTTATTTTGCTCTGACAATGCAGCCACATCTTGTTGCAACAGTTGCTGCTGCCATTCCAGCCTTTGCTGTTGGCGCGACGCCAGCGCCTCGGCAGACATATCCTGCAGTTGCCCTGGCGCCAGTCGGTTCAGCTGCAACTCAGCCTGCCACAACTGGCCAGCTAACTGCTCAAACTGTTTATCTGCTGCAATATACTGGCTGGCACAGCCGCTTAACCAGACAGCACTCAGCAATAGCAAAAGAATAGCGCGCATAATCCCATTCCTAAAACACAACCTTTGGCAGATTGTAACCGCTTTTTAGTGCCTGGGGTGTCCGATTAACTGATAAATCAGCCTGCTGAACGGAAAATGGCAGAAAAACGACACCATTAAACCTAAGTTACTGGCTTACTGTCGCTATTTTCAACGACTGCGCAGTATTTCAGGTAAAAGCGGTTGCCAGTGCTAATGATTCACGTAGTATAAGCTTGCAGAATAACAGTAGTTTCTGACGGAGCAACACAAGGTTCTATGAAGTATCAGGATACGCTGCAGCAAGCGCAGGATAAAGCCGTTCAGGTTAAAGCCTTTTTACGGCAACATTTGCTGGCAGCCCACCCTACGAATTATACGGTGGGATACGAGTATATTAGCGGAAAAAACATTGGTCTTTGTCAGGCCATTGAGGACAAACTGGCCGCCAATACGCTGCTGGATGACTTTATTATGGCTGAACTGTACAGCCGCTTTTTGCTGCAAGAACAACAGCGGCAGGAACAGCTGCTGCAAGATGTCTCGTCAATGGTCAGCCGCTTATCTGGTTATACTGATTTGGCCGCCGAATCGACCAGTGATTTTTTACAACAATTAGAACATAGCTTGTTCCAGTTAACTCAACCCAGTGCCGAACCAGCTTTGGTTGTGACACATCTACAGCAACACACTCTGTACTATCAACAACAACAACAACAATTACATATGCAACTGGAAGCGGCAAACCAACATAGCCATCAGTTGCGTCATGAACTGGAGCAACTTAAGTTGCAACAGTTACAGGATCCGTTGACCGGCCTCTATAACCGCCAGGCCATGCAAAATCAGGTGGAGTTATGGTTAAGTGAGCAACCCGAACGCCGTATAGCGGCTATTGCCGTTGATTTAGACCATTTCCGCCACTTTAATCAGCAATACGGCCAAACCATTGGCGATGTTATTTTAAGTAAGGTGGCACGGAAAATTCGCAGCTACGTGCAGGAAAGTGGTATGCCGGTGCGGGCCGGAGGTGAAGAATTTTTATTGCTACTGCCTGATGTGGATTTACGTACTGCCACAGAAATTGCCGAACAAGTACGCCGCGGTGTCGAAAAACTGCGCTTTATCTCTTCACGTGATAAAAAGACCTTGCCCAAAGTCACTATTTCACTGGGTGTCAGCCTGTATCAGGCAGCAGAGACCTGGCAGCAATTCTTAGCCAGAACCAGCGATATCATGAAGCTGGCTAAACAACGCGGCCGCAACCAGGTGGCCAGTGAGCTAATGCTTACGCCCAATTGAGCCAGTTAACGACAAAGTTCGTAGTCTTTATTGGCAACAACAGTCAGCAGCAACAGTTGGCGCAGCCGCCGTAATCTTTTACACTAGCAACTGTTAATCTATAAGCAGGCCCGTTATGACCACCCCAGGCAAAGACAATACCCACTTTGGTTTTAAATCTGTACCCGCTGAACAAAAGGTTGCCATGGTAGCCGACGTGTTTCACTCGGTCGCCGCCAAATACGACATTATGAATGATGTGATGTCGCTGGGTATTCACCGGCTGTGGAAACGTTTTACCCTGGATTGCAGTGGCGTGCGCCCAGGCCAGCAGGTGCTGGACTTAGCAGGCGGTACCGGCGATATCAGCGCGTTATTTTCTAAACGGGTCGGACCGACCGGCAAAGTGGTACTGGCCGATATTAACGAGTCTATGCTCAATGTCGGCCGCGATAAACTGCGTGATTTGGGGCTGGTTAACAATATCGAATTTGTGCAAGCCAATGCCGAAGCCTTACCCTTCGCCGATAACAGCTTTGATATTGTCAGTATTGGCTTTGGCTTGCGTAATGTGACCGATAAAGACGCCGCCCTGCGTTCGATGTTTCGGGTATTAAAACCTGGCGGGCGCTTGTTGGTACTGGAGTTTTCTAAACCTGAGCAAGCCTGGCTCAGTAAAGTCTATGATTTGTACTCCTTTAAATTGTTACCAGTTATGGGACAGCTTATTGCTAATGATAAAGAAAGCTATCAATATTTAGCGGAATCTATCCGCATGCACCCGGATCAGGATACCCTGAAGGACATGATGCAACAGGCAGGCTTTGCACAAGTCAGCTATCACAATCTGACTGGCGGCATAGTGGCGTTGCACCGGGGCTACAAATTTTGATGTTTGCACTGCTGCCACAATTACTCTGTGCCGCTGCTGAAAAGCTGGTTAATCAGTTAATCCGGCTGGACCCGGCAGCTCAGCAAAGGCTTAGCCGTCTGCAGGGTAAACAACTGGCCTTTAGCTTACGTGAATTGAAACTGCGACTGGTGATCAGTGCTGATGCCAGCGGGCTATTGTTTAATCAACATGATGAAGCGGTAGATTGTGCCATCAGCACCGATCTAGCCAGTTTAAAATTGCTAGCTGACGCCAGCCAGCTGACCCGGCTGATAAAAGCCGATGCGCTGCAAATTGACGGCGATATTCAGGTCGCACAACAATATAGTGCGTTTTTTCAAGCATTGGATCCCGACTGGCAGCAGGCGTTATCCGCTTATGTCGGTGATGCGCTGGCGCATAAAATGGCGCTGATCATTCAGCATCTGCAACATTATTTGCAGCTTAAAACCGCCGATTTAGCCCGTTTAACCACGGCCTTAGGTCAGGAAGAACTGCGATTAAGCCCAAGCCGTTTAGAACTGCAACACTTTAGTGAGCAAGTCCAGCAACTGGCTGGTAAGGTCGCTCAACTACAGCGTCAATTTGACGCCGGTCAGGAGTAACAGGTGCGCGTTAGCCGGTTTTATCAGATCCAGAAAACCTTGTTGCAATATGGCCTGGATGAACTTATTCCATCACATTGGCAACCCTGGTATGCCCGCTGGGCCAGACGCAGTTTGTTCTGGTTGCGCAATCGTTATCCGCAGCACAGCGCCGCCCTGCGACTGCGCTTAGCACTGCAAAGTCTGGGGCCGGTCTGGGTGAAATTTGGCCAGATGTTATCCACCCGGCGCGATTTATTGCCGGCAGACATTGCCAATGAACTGGCACAGTTACAGGATAAAGTGGCGCCCTTTCCGGGTGAGCAAGCACAAAAGTTAATTGAGCAGGCGCTGGAGTTGAGCGATATCAGCCAGCTGTTTGAAGCCTTTGAGCTGAAACCTTTAGCGTCAGCCTCGATAGCCCAGGTGCATACTGCGGTATTGCAACTGGCCGATGGCAGCAGCGCTGATGTGGTGATTAAGGTTATACGGCCGGATATCCGCAAACAAATCCTCGCTGATTTAGCCTTAATGGACACTGTCGCTGAATTTGCTGCACGCTTTTTACCTGATGGTAAAAGGTTACGGCCACGTGAAGTGGTATCTGAATACCGTAAAACCATTTTGGATGAACTCGATTTAAACCGTGAAGCCGCTAATGCGATTCAGCTTCGACGTAACTTTGAGCATTCCGACTCGCTGTATATTCCCTACGTATACAGCGACCATTGCCGGCATAACGTGATGGTAATGGAGCGCATCTACGGCATACCTGTGTCTGATATTGCCGCCCTACATGCGCAGGGTACCGATATGGCGTTACTGGCACAACGCGGTGTCGAAGTGTTTTTTACCCAGGTATTCAGAGACAGCTTTTTTCATGCTGACATGCACCCGGGGAATATTTTTGTGTCACGCGAGCACCCGGACAACCCCAAATATATCGGAATTGATTGCGGTATTGTCGGCACCCTTAATCCCGAAGACAAACGGTATCTGGCCGAAAATTTTGTAGCGTTTTTTAACCGTGATTATCGCAAGGTAGCCCAACTGCATCTGGATTCGGGCTGGGTGCCGGCGCATACCAATGTCGAAGAATTTGAAAGTGCCATCCGCACGGTGTGCGAGCCGATTTTTCAAAAACCGCTGGCCGAAATTTCCTTTGGTCATGTGCTGCTCAACCTGTTTAGTACTGCGCGGCGCTTTGATATGCAGGTACAGCCGCAGTTAGTGTTACTGCAAAAAACCCTGTTGTACATTGAAGGATTAGGCCGGCAGCTGTATCCGCAGTTGGATTTATGGAAAACCGCCAAACCTTTCCTGGAAACCTGGGTCAAAGATCAGGTTGGTTTGCCCGCCTTATGGCGACAAATTAAAGAAAACCTGCCATTTTGGGCAGAAAAAATGCCACAGATGCCTAACCTGCTTCACCGTTATCTGGAACAGGGACCGCGGCAGCAAGCACTGCTATTGGCACAACTGAGCCAATTACAACAGCAACATCAGCGCGCTAGCCGGCGCATTACTGAAGCCCTGTTAGCCGGAGCCGGCGCCATTAGCGCCAGTGTTGCGTTTGGTTTTGGGGCAACGCTGCTGGCGACCGCGCTGGCAGCAGGCACTATCTTTTTTACGTTAAAAGCACTATTGTCTTAAACAATTGACATGCAGACCCTTGCCTTTATTACTGGGGGTTTGCTAACTGATACAGAGAGGTTTTCATGGGGTTTGGCGGCATTGGTCCCTGGCAGTTATTAATTATACTGGCCATAGTGGTTGTTATTTTCGGCACTAAAAGATTACGCGGTATTGGCACCGATTTGGGTTCTGCCATTAAAGGTTTTCGCAGTTCGTTAAAAGATGACGCGACTGAAGATACTAAAGAAGAAACCGCAGCGACTCAGGCAAAAACAGAGCAGCTGCCACCTGCCGAAAAGGCCGACAGCAGCACAGCGTCGGCTAAAACGGGCAGCACCGAAAAAGATAAGGTGTAAATGGGCTTTTGGGAATTACTGGTTATTGCTGTCGTTGCCCTGCTGGTGCTGGGGCCTGAGCGGCTGCCTGGCGCTATTCGCAGCACGGTGAAAACCGTGCGCAGTATTAAGCAGTTTGGCCAGCAAATGCAGGCTGAGCTTAGTGATAACCTGCGGGTACATGAGCTGCACCAAAAACTTAAACAAGCGGAACAAAAAGGCCTGTTAAACCTGAGCGAAGACGAGCAGGCAGCCCTGACCGAGTTGCAACAGGCTGCGCGGACAGTGAATGATCCGCTGGCTAACACCTTTGACCCTGACCACACTAAGAAGCCCGCTACCGATGAAAACAAACCCGGATCCTAACAGCCTGTTAGGCCACCTGGTCGAACTACGAAACCGCCTGCTGCGCTGTGTGATAGCAGTATTAGTGGTTTTTGCCTGTCTGGCCTATTTTGCCAGTGACATTTATCAGTTGTTAGCTATGCCGTTACTGGCGGTACTGCCAGAGGGCAGCAGCATGATAGCCACTGATGTCGCAGCGCCTTTTTTTGCACCTTTTAAACTGACTTTTATTGTTTCTATCTGCCTGGCTATCCCTTATTTATTACTGCAAATATGGCAGTTTATTGCCCCAGCCCTTTATGGCCGTGAGAAACGGTTAGTCGCGCCGCTAGTCATTAGCAGTACCTTGTTATTTTATGCCGGTATCGCCTTTGCGTATTTTGTGGTGTTTCCGATTATCTTTGCCTTTTTTACCAGTGTGGCACCCACTGGCGTCACCGTAGCGACCGACATCAGCAGCTACCTGGATTTTGTGTTAAAGCTGTTTTTTGCCTTCGGCCTGGCGTTTGAGGTACCGGTCGCAATATTGCTGTTAGTCTGGACCGGCAGCGTTAGCCGGCAAACCTTAGCGGAAAAGCGCCCTTATATCATCGTCGGCGCTTTTGTGCTGGGCATGCTGTTAACGCCACCTGATGTGTTATCACAAACGCTGTTAGCCGTACCGATGTTGCTGCTATTTGAAGCCGGACTATGGCTTAGCCGCTTTTATCAACCCGTTAGCGCGACAGCAGACCAAACAACCGATGAAACCACTGAGCACGATACTGAATCTACAACACAGGAAAATTCAAAATGAAATGGTTGTCATTATTACTGTTGGTTATGTTAATACTGCATCCGCTATCGGCACAGGCGAATAGCCTGGAACACGCTCTGACCGCCTGCAGAGCAGAGCAGAACGCACTGAAACGTTTAGTTTGTTATGACGACATTCACTTAACCAACAAAGCGGAATTACCGGCAGCCGTCAGTGGCACCACATCTGACCCTAGAGCAAACGCAGCTGACGTGAAAGGCGCTAGCACAGCGCAACCTGATGCTGCCGCTGCCAAAGCAAAGGATAGTGCCAGCGAGCGTTTCGGATTGGAGCACCAGCGCCAGCCAGAGCAAGCCAGTGAGCTGAGTTTTATTGTCAGTAAAATCAGTTATAACAATCGTAAAGAGCTGGTCGTTGAATTTGACAACGGCCAAGTGTGGCGCCAGCAAGGCAGTGGTCATTACCCCATCGCCGTGGGCGAGCAACACCAAATTAAACGTGGCATGCTCGGCGGCTTTAATCTGAGTAATGCGCGCAATAACAGAACCATCCGGGTACAACGCGAACGCTGATATGAGCTGGTTTGATTGTGGTGTCAATTTATTCAGCCGCCAGTTTGCTGACAAACACAGCAACATTTTAGCCCGTGCTCAAGCAGCTGGTGTTGAAGGCTGCTTATTAATAGCCAGTGATTTAGCGGAATGTCAGTTAAATCTGGCTTTGTTAAACGGCCCGGATGAATGTGTAAACACCAGCTATAGCACCGCAGGGGTGCACCCACATCAGGCCGCTAACCTTGCCGCTGACTGGTTGCTGCAACTGCGCCAGTTGTTGCAGCAACCCAAAGTGCTGGCACTGGGTGAATGTGGCCTGGATTTTAACCGCGATTTTTCGCCGCGGCATATCCAGCAGCTGGTATTTGCCGAACAGCTGGCGCTGGCAAAAGCCTGTGATAAAGCAGTGTATCTTCATGAACGGGATGCCTTTGAACTGCAATTATCCATGCTACGCGAGCAACAGATCAACCGCGGCATTGCCCACTGCTTTACCGGCGATACTGTTCAACTTGCTGCTTATCTCGATCAAGGCTTATACATAGGGATCACCGGCTGGCTGTGTGATGAAAAGCGCAACCAGCAACTTGCACAAGCCTTGCAGTATTTACCGCTGGACCGGCTATTACTGGAAACCGACGCACCTTATTTGTTGCCACGCAACATTAGACCCAGACCCAAATACAATGAACCGGCGTTGTTGCCCTATATTGCGCAAGAGGTAGCACAGCGCAAGGGCGTCAGCCTGGAAGCCCTTGCAGCGCAGTGTCGTGATAATTTTCAGCAGCTGTTTTTTGCGGGGTCTGACTTAGCCACTGAACGGACAGCGACGTGATGAGCAGCCTGCTGTATGCCATTGCCGGTTTTATGCTGGGTTTGCTACCCAGCCTGCTGGCGACCCGCTATTGGCATCGAAAACTTGTCCAGCGCAGTAAGGAGTTGGAAACTAACCTACAGCAGCAAGCACTGGAACTGCAAATCACTTTAACAGAGCTAACCGAAAAAAACGCACAGTTGCTAAAGCAAAGCCAGATAGACAGTTTATCCGGGCTGTTTAACCGTGCGCATTTTGACCAACGGCTGCAAGCAGAAATTCGCCGCAGTCAGCGCGAGCAACGGCCTTTGGCGCTGTTATTGCTAGATGTTGATCATTTTAAACGCATCAATGACAACTTAGGTCATCAGGCCGGTGATGCTGCGATCAGTCAATTGGCCAGCTTGTTACAGCATTGCCTGAAGCGCAGTAGTGATCAGGCGTTTCGTTATGGCGGTGAAGAGTTTGCACTGCTGCTACCCAATACTAACTTACAAGGTGCGCTTGACCTGGCCGAACATATCAGAAGCTATGTCGCCAGCCAGCCGTTAATACTGGCAAACCAAGCACGCCCGCTTACGCTCAGTATTGGCGCTTGCTCGGCCATTGCGCTGGCAGAATACAGCCCTGCCGACTACATTGCTGCAGCCGATCAGGCACTTTACCAGGCCAAAGCCAGCGGCCGTAATCAGGTGCAGCAACAAAGCTTAGTCTGCTCTATCGAGCCCTCAACCGTGGATATCCAGCATGAACACTAATCGCCCTTTTCCTCACACTAGGCTGCGTCGTATGCGCCAGCACGATTTTAGTCGCCGGCTGTGTGCTGAGCATCAACTAACGGTGAATGATCTCATTTATCCGATGTTTGTGATTGAGGGCGTTAATCAACGGCAAAGCATTGCTTCTATGCCGGGCATTGAACGTCTTAGCCTGGATTTATTGCTGGAGGAAGCCAGAGAGCTGGCCGATCTGGGTATTCCGGCCATAGCGTTGTTTCCGGTGACGCCGGCAGAGTGCAAATCACTACAAGCGGAAGAAGCCTGGAACCCTCAGGGCTTAACGCAACGGGCGGTAGTGGCGTTAAAAGCAGCGGTACCAGAGCTGGGGGTGATTACCGATGTGGCACTGGATCCTTTTACTACCCATGGCCAGGATGGCATTATCGATGACAACGGCTATGTGCTAAATGACTTGACCACAGCCGCACTGGTAAAACAGGCATTATCGCATGCAGCAGCAGGGGCTGATGTGGTCGCGCCCTCAGATATGATGGATGGCCGTATTGGCGCTATCCGTCAGGCACTGGAAGCAGCCGGGCATGTTAATACCCGCATTCTGGCTTACTCTGCTAAATACGCCTCCAGCTACTACGGCCCCTTTCGCGATGCGGTCGGCTCGGCTGGCAACTTAAAAGGCGCCGATAAAAAAACCTACCAGATGGATCCGGCCAACAGCAATGAAGCCCTGCACGAAGTAGCGCTGGATCTTGCCGAAGGCGCCGATATGGTGATGGTGAAACCCGGCATGCCATATTTAGACATAGTGCGCCGGGTCAAAGATGAGTTTGGCGTGCCTACCTTTGCTTATCAGGTCAGTGGCGAATATGCGATGCATATGGCGGCCATTGAAAACGGCTGGCTGGCAGAAAAACCGGTAGTAATGGAGTCGTTACTGGCTTTTAAACGCGCCGGTGCCGATGGCATCCTGACCTATTTTGCTAAAAAAGTGGCGATCTGGTTAAAGCACGGTGTCTAAAAACAGCGCCCCGCGATAGCGGGGCTTTCAGGTGGCCGGTAACACCTGTAGATGCAATAAAACAACCACCCAACAAAAATCTAGCTAACTTGATACCTCGACGGAGCAATCTATTTAACGACTTCAAATTTTTCCCGGCACTTAAAACAAAAAAAGCCTAACCACATTAATATGATATACGTACTTACGAATATAAAACTTCTATAATAATACATTAAGTAAAACGCAATCACTCCAAGCTGCGAACAAAATATCCCGTAGCACACGTCTCTATGAGACGCCTTAAGTCGACGTTTCAGTATGCGAGTCATGACCGTTACAAAAATAACGTTTACGGAAGATAAAATTATTAACATCACTATCCAAAATACACTCATTATTCAATTGTTCAGTTCAATGATTTTTTAGCCTGCAATATATCATTTAATATTAGCGATGGTATCGCACCAACCTGCATAAATGCAGCGCTTATAAAATATCCTATCAAACTATTATTTTCATTATATAGATAAAAAAATGCATGCATTTATGTTAAAGAGAAACCAGGAATCTAAGTATCAATTTTTTTATTTCTTCTGTAAAGATCAGCAATAAAAGCTAATGACAATAAAATAACGCCGGTTAAAACAATAAAAAAGCTGTCATCGGTTAATAACCATGCTCCAGTTAAAAAAGTAAAGATATTCAAAATTTCTGATAACTTCTTCCATCGAGCAAAACTATAATATTTTAAAAATTCAAGTAAAACAAATATGAACAACAAGAATAAATACCATTCAAAACTCATGGAATTGAACCCTCAACTATTGGTTTATATCTCTAATACCTTGTGCGACACTCACAGCGTCAGCGGTACGAAGTACAGCATTACTTGTATGGTTTGCTCTTACTGTTGTCTCATATGTAAGCGCCGAGGAACCCCAAGCCCCTGAATGCATAACGGTGGAAACATTCTTTAACGTCCTGTATGGTGAGGCAACTCGTTGGTCATTTTCCATGGTAAGCGTAACTCCAACCACACATTCCAAGCTTAGCTAAATCTTCTTACCATGTCTGAATCTACAACCAGGCAGAGGTTTAACATGATCCGCAGAACAACCGAGCAGTGGCTGGTGCTGTTTGACCAGCATAAAGTCAGTGGTTTAACTCAAACCGAATTTGCAAAACAGCAAGGCATTGACCCGACCTATTTCAGCTATCGTAAGCGGCAACTTCTCGCCTGGCAACAGGAAGACGATACCGGTTTTGTCGAGCTGACCACACAAGGCATGATACTCAATCAAAGCATCATGTTGAAAAAGCGCGATGTTGAGCTGCACTTACCGCCCGGCACAGATGTCTTGTGGTTAGCGGCCTTACTCCGGGCGCTTTAATCATGAAGATGTTTATCGACCCGCCAAAGATTTACCTGCATAAACAGCCCGTGGATTTTAGAAAATCCATCAATGGCTTGTCACTGTTAGTTGAGCAGGACATGCAGCAGTCGCCGTTTAGCGGTGCGCTGTTTGTGTTCTGTAACCGGCAACGTACCCGCTTAAAAGTGCTGTACTGGGACAGCACCGGCTTTTGCCTGTGGTACAAACGGCTGGAAAAAGATAAATTCCGCTGGCCGCGCTTGATGCCAGGCAAGGTTTTATCTATCAGCGAACAGCAGTGGCACTGGTTGTTACAGGGTATCGATATCCAAAAACTGACTCCGCATCAGCCGTTGCAGTACCAAAGTGTGGGCTGATATGCCGATCGGCTATAAATCCTTGAGATCGCAGCTTAAACAATCTAAATAAGTACAGGCACTTAGCCGTATTGGCCGTTACAATAACGGCCATGAAAAAGACACCTTCAACACTGCCGGATGATATTGACACGCTCAAGAAAATGCTGCTTGAGCGTGACAAGCGCATCGCCAAATTAGAGCGGGTTAACCAAAAGCTCTCTGATAAGCTGCAGCAATTGCTGGAGCAGTACAACCTTGCCCAGTATAAAAAATACAGCCCCAGCAGCGAAAGCTATCAGGGCGATGGCGAGGTGCTGAACGAAGCGGAGCAGCTTGCTGATGAAGAGCCAGCCCAGCCAGAAGCGACTCAGGCTGAAGCGGAAAAACTATCCAAACCGCGCCGTCCGCGTATTGCGGCCGAGCTGCCACGGGTAGACGTTATCCACGACATTACCGATAAAACCTGTGCCTGCTGTGGCCATGCGCTGCATCGGATGGGCGAGGAAGTCAGTGAGCAGATTGAGTTCGTACCGGCTCAAATTAAGGTGATTAAAAACATCCGGCCCAAATACAGCTGCCGGGCGTGTGAAAATCAGGGTACGGAAGTGGCTATACAAATTGCCGATGTACCGCCGGCGATTATCCCTAAAAGCATGGCGAGCCCGAGCTTACTGGCGCAAATCATCAGCAGCAAAATGCACTATGGCCTGCCGCTGTACCGGCAGGAAAAGCTGTTTGCCCAAGCCGGTATTGAACTGAGCCGCCAAACCATGAGCCGCTGGTTAATTACCTGTGCGGATAAACTGGAACCACTGCTGGCCCTGATGAAAACCAGGCTGTTGCAACAACCGGTGCTGTGGGCCGATGAAACGACAGTGAACGTGCTGGATGTAGAAAAAAGCACCTGTTACATGTGGGTGTACGGCTGCGGCATGGAGTCCTCAGCAGGCCCCAAGCTGGTACTGTTTGATTACCAGGATGGGCGCGCCGGTAAACATCCCAAAGCCTATCTTGACGGTTACAGGGGGTATCTGCAGGTAGATGGCTATGCCGGTTATGAGCAAACGGATGCAACCCTGGTCGGTTGCTGGGCGCATGCCAGACGCAAGTTCGTCGAGGCACAAAAAGCCCAGGGCAAAGGCAAAACCGGTAAAGCCGACTGGGCCATCAACCATATCCAGAAGCTGTATGCGCTGGAGAGCAAACTAAAAACCAAGGCAGCAGAGGTTAAATACCAACAAAGGCACGACGTCGCCAAGCCCTTGCTGCAACAGCTGTGGGACTGGCTGGAGAAATCCAAAGACACCATTCCAACAGAAAGCGCACTTGGCAAGGCAATTACTTACAATCTGAATCAATGGCCGAAGCTAATACGCTATCTGGAAGACGGAAGGCTGAACATCGACAACAATCGCGCCGAGCGTGCTATAAAGCCCTTCGTCATCGGCCGAAAAGCCTGGCTGTTTGCTAATACCACATCAGGGGCTAAAGCCAGTGCGACACTCTACAGTCTGGTCGAAACCGCCAAAATCAACGGACTGGAGCCGTATGATTACCTGACAACATTATTTAAAGAGCTGCCTACCGCTGATACCCCAGACAAGCTGACAAAGCTGTTGCCATTCTGA
>NZ_DAINOE010000010.1:0-21401 GCF_036735525.1 Arsukibacterium sp.
AGATGAGGCCGTTTCTGCTGATTTTACGTCAGAGTTACAACGCCATTTTAGCGATATTTTGCAGCCGCTGACCATGCAAGTGCCGCAGGCAGCAAATGAAGCTACGATACGCAATGCTTATCTGAGCCACCTATCGCGGCACAAGCATTTGACTGAAGAGGATACTTTTTTCAGTTATGTCACCGCCCTTCGTGTTGTTTTCCCTGATAGAACCCAGGTTGCCGGTGCAGTGGCGGTGAAGCGGGTGAGTATTGAATTGGGTGAGCAAAAACTCTCCACTGAGCGCATAGTGCCCGCTGATCAAGCCAATATGTTAGCGGCCTGGATAGCACAACCCGAAACCTTAGATGTGTTTAAGCAATGGCAAAGTACCGCCTCGGTGAATGTGGCTTTTTTTGGTCAGGTCAATGATAAAGAGCAATTGATAGGTCGCATTAGCCTGCCACCTGATGCTATTGCTAATTACGTTGATGCATTAAGCCAACAAGTTTATGACCTGTGGGAGAAGGCCGGTGCACAAGGTTGCATACCGCACTCTCACCAGCAATACTCGGACGATTTGGACTGTTTTTTCACCACCGCCAGCGTGCATTGCTTAGGTCTGCAGGATGATTGTTGGGAGCTGACGACATTGCGCCGCTTTAGAGATAACTACCTGCTTAGTAATGAGCCCGGCAAAGCACTGGTCGCACAATACTATGCTATAGCTCCGGTTATTGTCCGCCATATTCAACAGCAAGCGGATGCCAGAAGCCGCTGGTTACGGGTGTATTGGGGTGGTGTGCTACCCAGTGCCATCCTGGCCAGATTAGGCTTACATAAAGCCGCTATGCACTGGTATAGCCGGTTAGTTCGGCAGTTATCTACCTAAAAAGGGAGCTTTGCTAACGCCGGGTTTCCAGACAAATAACCAGCCGTTGGCTGGCACAACAAAATAAACTGGTGTTTAAGGGGCCGAAGAAAGCAGGGTGCTTGGGGGTGTTGTAATTTTAACAAGAGAAGCCCGACGAGCTACCAGGCTGTTCAATCCCACTTTAGTAAAGGGGGATATAGGGGGATTTGTTGGTTGCGGGAGCCGGATTTGAACACCTTCGCCCCGCGGTTATAGAGAGGAGCCCGAGGGCGAATAACAGATACAAAAAAACCGACTATTAAGTCGGTCTAAGTGTTGGTTGCGGGAGCCGGATTTGAACCGACGACCTTCGGGTTATGAGCCCGACGAGCTACCAGGCTGCTCCATCCCGCGTCCGTATATTATCCCCGAGCAGTAGAGATAATCCTGTATTTGCAATGTTTCCCATTTCAATCCCACTTTAGTAAAGGGGGATGTAGGGGGATTTGTTGGTTGCGGGAGCCGGTTTTGCGACCTTCGCCCCGTGGTTATAAAGAGGAGCCCGAGGGCGCTTTTCTATAATCACATTTACACAATCAAGTTGGTTGCGGGAGCCGGATTTGAACCGACGACCTTCGGGTTATGAGCCCGACGAGCTACCAGGCTGCTCCATCCCGCGTCCGTCATTGCGGGGCGCATCTTATGGTTTTTATTACGCTATAGCAAGGGTTTATTTGCAAGTTACTGACTGATTGCTGATAAAGTGTGCAGCCTGCTGCTATTAGCAGCGTTTTACGCATAAAGGCCGATATATTAGCCGCGGGCAACAGAAAGATTCCGCGCGCTAAAGGGCATTTCTGCTATACTGGCGGCCATTTTATTTTAAGGTTTGCTGCAATGCTGGAATTTTGGGCTTTAACGTCAAAAGGCGTCGAAGAGTTGTTGGCTGATGAGATACGTCAGCAACAGGGTGAAGTGCTTAAAGTCACCATGGGTGTGGTGCGTTTTAAAGCCGATATCAAAGTAGCCTATAAGCTGTGCTTATGGTCACGGCTTGCTACCCGTATTATGCGGCTTATTCAGTCTGAGCCGGTTACCGCGGATTCTGATGTGTATCAAATCGCCAGCAAAATTGACTGGGGCCAGTTGATGTCGGTACGCCAAACCCTGGCCACCGAGTGTGTCGGCAAACACCCGACTATAGATAATACCCAGTACGGCAGCATGCGCTTAAAAGATGCTATTGTGGATCAGTTTCGTGAAGAGTCGGGCCAGCGGCCGGATGTTGATCGCTTAACGCCGGACATGCGTTTTCAGGTGCGCTTAGAAAAACACTATTTTCACTTTTTACAGGATTTTTCCGGCCCGTCCTTGCACCAGCGTGGCTATCGCGCTGGCCAGGGTGATGCACCGTTAAAAGAGCATTTAGCCGCCGCCTTATTAAAGCGCTCAGGCTGGAGCAGCGATAAACCTTTGTTTGATCCCTTCTGCGGCAGTGGCACCATTATTATTGAAGCGGCGTTAATCGCCCGTAACGCGGCGCCTGGCTTAACGCGCGACAGCTTTGCCTTTGAACGCTCGCCTGGCCACAGAGCCGCGGTGTGGCAACAAGTCAAAGACGAAGCCAAAGCGGCGTTATTGCCCAATAGCAGTGAAGTGCGGTTTTGGGGCAGTGATACTGACGAGCGCGCGTTAAGTAAAGCCCGGCAAAATGCCGCCAGAGCCGGCGTGGCACAAGTGATACATTGGGATTACGCCGATGCCACGGCCTTAAAGCAACCCGTGACGGCAGAGCCTGGGGTGATAGTGACCAACCCGCCTTATGGTGAGCGTCTAGGCGATTTACCCTCGTTAATTCCGCTATACAGCAAGTTTTCACTGGCGTTAAAGCAGCATTATCAGGGCTGGCGCCTGGCGATTATTACCTCTAATAGCGATTTATTGCGCGCGCTGCGCTTATCCAAGCATAAAAGCTATAAATTTACTAATGGCCCGCTGGACTGTGATTTCACGCTGTTTGATCTCACCGAAAAACAAGTGCAGGTCAGCTCAGATGCGCCCTCGTTGTTTTTTAACGAAAGCAGCTCCTTTGGTAATCGCCTGGCGAAAAACCTGAAACAATTGCAAAAGTGGGCCAAGCGCGAGGGCGTTAGTTGCTATCGGTTGTATGATGCCGATATCCCTGAATATAACGTGGCAGTAGACTGGTACGATGGCGAAGTGGTGGTACATGAGTATGCCGCGCCGGCGACAGTGGATGAGCAGGTATCACAAAAACGCTTATTTGATGTGGTTAATCAGGTGCCGGTGGTGCTGGGTATCAGCTCGGAGCACATGGTATTAAAGGTGCGCGAAAAGCAAAAAGGCACCAAGCAATATCAGGCGCTGGCCAAAGCCGGCCAATATAAAGAAGTGTCGGAATATGGCGCTAAGTTTTGGGTGAATTTACGTGATTACCTGGATACCGGCTTATTTTTAGACCACCGCATAACCCGCCATTTAATACAACAGCAAGCTAAAGGTAAAAAGGTATTAAACCTGTTTGCCTATACCGGCAGTGCCTCGGTGCATGCGGCCTTGGGCGGTGCGACCAGTGTGACCACTGTAGATATGTCGAATACCTATCTGGACTGGGCCAAACGTAACTTTATGCTAAATGGCCTCAGCGGTAAGCAATATCAGTTCGAGCAAGCCGATTGTTTACAATGGTTAAGCCGGTGTCGCGAGCAGTTTGATTTAATTTTTGTTGATCCGCCGACCTTTTCTAACTCGAAACGGATGGAAGATAACTGGGATGTGCAGCGCGATCATGTCGGCTTATTAAATTCACTTATCGCGCGCTTATCGCCGGGCGGCAAGGTGATTTTCTCCAATAATAAACGGCGCTTTAAAATGGATACGGCAGCCCTATTGGACTCGGGCTGGCAGGTAAAGGACATGTCTGCCGCCACCTTGCCGGAAGACTTTAAGCGTAACCCCAATATTCATGTTTGTTTTGAGTTAATCCGTAAATGACTAATCCGAAAAAGACTAATCCGTTAAAGATAAGGCTATACAGCACCTGGGGCTGCCATCTGTGTGAAGAGGCTGCAGCCTTATTAGATGCCAGCGCTGCAACATACCAGCTGATCGATATTATCGATGATGAACAATTATTAGCGCAGTTCCGGGTGCATATACCGGTAGTAGCAGCGGGCGATACATTACTGTACTGGCCTTTTGATGCCGCACAGCTAGCCAACTGGTTAAAAGATGCTAAAAAAGATGCTAAAAGTGAAGAAAAGTGAAGGACTTTAAGTAGTGGAATTATTACGTTTTCAGCAGGCGTGTTTAGCCTTTGGTACCAATCCTATTCTGGATCATGTCGATTTTAGCTTGTTCAGCGGCGAGCGCGTCTGTTTAGTGGGCCGTAATGGCACTGGCAAATCATCATTTTTAAAAGTGCTGACCGGTCAGCAAAATCTGGATGATGGCCAGGTGGTGATTAACAACGGCGTGATTTTAAGCCGCTTAGAGCAAGATCCCCCTGCAAAAATGGAAGTTAAAATTGCCGATTTTATCTGTGAGGGCGCCGGTGATTTAGCCCATAAGCTGGAGCAGTTTTACCAGTTGTCTGAGCGCTTAACTGATGCCAGCGACAGCGATATGCGCTTATTTGAAACGCTGCAAAGTGAGTTAGATGCGCGAAATGGCTGGGGCTTAGAGGGGCGGGTAGCGGCGCTGTGTCAGCAATTTGATATGTCCCCGGAGGCTAATCTGGCCAGTTTGTCGGGCGGTTGGCTAAGAAAAGCCGCGCTGGCGCGGGCCTTAGTGGCTGAGCCGGATATTCTACTGTTAGATGAGCCGACCAACCATTTGGATGTGGCAGCCATAGCCTGGCTGGAGCAGTTTTTACTGAGCTTTAAAGGCGCCATTATTTTTATCTCGCACGACAGGGCTTTTATCAGAGCGCTGGCCAGCCGTATTATTGATTTAGACCGCGGTGAACTGACTTCACATCCGGGTAATTATCAGGAATACCTGGATCGCAAACAAAAAATGCTGGAAGACGAGCAAAAGCATAATGCGCTATTTGATAAAAAACTGGCCGAAGAAGAAGTGTGGATCCGCCAGGGCATTAAAGCGCGGCGTACCCGGAACGAAGGGCGGGTCAGGGCACTTAAAGCCTTACGCCAGGAGCGGGCCGCGCGCTTAGAGCAACTTGGTAAGGTCGATTTTAATATAGAGCAAGCTAACCGCTCAGGTAAGCTGGTGTTTGAAGCCAAAGGCATAACGAAAACTTTTGCCGGTAGTACTGTGCTGGCGCCGTTAGACTTACTGGTAATGCGTGGCGATCGTATTGCGCTGGTAGGCCCTAATGGTGTGGGTAAATCGACGCTGATTAAACTGTTGTTGGGTGATTACCAGCAAGATAGCGGTGACATTAAACGCGGCACCAATTTAGAAGTGGCCTATTTTGATCAACACCGCATGGCGCTGGATTTAAATGCCACGGTGCAGGATAACGTGTCAGATGGTAAGCAGGAAGTGATGCAAAACGGCCAAAGCCGGCATGTACTGAGCTACCTGCAAGACTTTTTATTTGCGCCGGCGCGCGCCCGCACCCCGGTGCGGGCGCTGTCGGGTGGTGAGAAAAACCGCTTATTACTGGCCAGGTTGTTTGCCCGCCCCAGCAACTTATTGATTTTAGATGAACCGACTAATGATTTAGATGTCGAAACGCTGGAATTGCTGGAAGATATTTTGCAGCAGTATCAGGGAACGGTATTGTTGGTGAGCCACGATCGGGAATTTGTGAATAACACGGTCACCAGTTCGCTGTTATTTGCCGGTGAAGGCCGGGTGGTAGAAATTGCCGGTGGTTATGACGAAGTGCAGCAATATCAGCAGCGGCAAAGTGCAATAAAGGCGAATACTGCTGCCGATTTACAAAAAAATACAAAAGCGCCGGCACAAATCGTCGCTGAGCCTTTAGTTAGCAGCGGCAAAAAGTTATCATACAAAGGAAAACGTGAACTCGAGTTATTACCTGCACTGATTGAGCAACTGGATGCACAAGTATCCAATTTGCAAACCGAAGTGAATGATCCTGAGTTTTTTAAGAACAGTGCTGAACAAACCCAACAACGGTTGAACCTGTTAGCGGATACCGAGTCAAAGCTGGCGCAAGCGTATGCACGCTGGGAAGAATTAGAAGCATTAAATCAGTAGTTTTTAGGGGCCATGAATGAAATTATCACCGATCAGCTTAGCGTTAACGCCTTTGCTGGCTGTTTTTACTGCTAATGCAGCGGTTTATCAGGTTGTAGAGCTGGAAGTAAATAACAAGATCCAGTCCAGTTACGCCTCAGCCTTAAATGATCAGGGGCAGGCGGTCTACGTTGGTACGCCTATCCTGAGTTTTCCTCTTGAATTAGATCAATTTGATTTAGACAGCGACATCATTAAATCTATCCTGACGGCAGAGCAGATTGCCGCGGTTGAAGCCGGTAATATTGATGGCACTATTCAGGGCATTTTAATCAATTATCTGCGCCAGACTGCCGGTGATTTTTCGCAACCTGTCGGTGAAGTTTTGTCCTTTATCGAGCAGGATAATAGCCCGGCACAGCGCATGGTGCTTCGTGATCCCTTTGCTAACAATAGCAGTGCTAATGAATTTATCTATGCTATTAATAATCAGGGCATGGCCGTAGGTATTGCCGATGCCCCTTTTAGCAAACAACTCTTTACCCCGGCAGCAACAGAAGCTGTGCCTGAGCCAGTAGAGGCGACCTATTGGGTCCCTGAGCCGATGTATCGTATGGCACTGGCCTGGCATGACGGTGATGTTATTCCTTTATTACCGCCCTTTACCTCGTTAAATGGGGGCTATAGTGTGGCTTCCGCTATTAATAACCATGGTTTAGTTGCCGGCTTTGGTAGTACTGGTATTTCGCAGACCACGGCTGAAAACATTCTTAATCTTTGTAAAGGTGAAACCCGTCCTGCGGTCAGTTGTTTAAACCAACAAGCGCGTTCTACCGCCTTTGAGCAACGCGGTTTGTTGTGGCAAATCGATAGCGAGCAGCAAGTATCTGTACCGCAGGTACTCGGTATTTTAGGTAATAAAAATACCGGTGAAATTTACAGCGCACCTGATACGGAATTATTTAACCAGCCTTGCCCTAATAGCTCCGCTGCTTGTATTACCTATCGCAGTGCTGCTACGGCGGTAAATGATAATAATATTGCTGTAGGTTTTACCACCTATACCGACTCAGATCGCAGCATTTGTGTGCAATTTGATTTTACCGGACGCTGTGCACAAGAAGGTATTTTTCGTGCTCAGCATGCGGTTATCTTTACTGAGCAGGGGCCGCGTCCTCTGGTAAACCAGCAAGAATGGCTGAACAGCAATGCCGTCGCCATTAACAATCAAAATCTGGTAGTGGGCTTTGCCGGTAAATCGATTAACGGTAGTGTGCGTAATAAAATGTTCCTTTATGACCATGCCAGCCAACAAAGCCGCCATATCACTGGCTTTTTTACCAGCTCTAATACGGTACCCCGGTCCATAAATGATCAGGGGCAGGTCGTCGGCTCAGCAGAAGTGATCATTGGCGGTACTATCACCCGGCGCAATCATGCGTTTTTATATGATAACGTGACAGATACCTTCAGCGATTTAAATAAACTTATTGGCTGTAACTTACCCTTTAACTTAGTGGATGCGTCTGCCATTAATAGTCAGGGTGAGATATTGGCCACAGCGCTAATTCGCCGGCCATTGTTAGATGCACTGGGCAACCCGGCTGTTAATGCAGACGGCGTGGTAGTGCAACAGGAGCAGGCAACAGTAGTTAAGCTTAAGCCGATCGCCAATGGTCAACCCGCTAACTGTGACAATGAACAAGAAAGCTATACCAAGCAAGGCGCTGGTTTGCCATTACTGTGGTTAGCGGTTTTGGGTGGTTTGGTTGCTCTGCGCCGACGTTGGTTTTAACCGCTCAGCCGCGTTGTAACACTTTATTGCCGTTATTGGACTATGTGTATAAAAGCTGCTTCGGCAGCTTTTTTTATGCTATGCCAATAAGATGACGCCATATAAAAATAACATCGTCTAAAATTTCTATTTATTATAGTAATTTGTTATAAAAAATCTTGTCATCAAATCTTAATAAAGTTCAAGCTGTTAGCCCATGTCAAGCACTATATCTACTATTTAAGATTGAACCTCCGCCCGCTGTCGACTATCAATAACAAGTGACCTGATTGCTTTAGCAAGGTCATATCATCAAAAATGAAAATGTTGAGGAAGACTGCCGTATGAAAAGACAAAAACGTGATCGTCTCGAACGTGCTCATGCTCAAGGTTACCGCGCTGGTGTAACTGGTCGCTCAAAAGAAATTTGCCCTTATCAGAATTTAGATGCCCGCTCCGAATGGCTAGGGGGTTGGCGGGCGGCGATGGAAGATCGCAATGTCGGATTATTTAATAAAGGCGCCTGATGTTAGGCTGTGTTAACGCATAAAGCCCCGTTTTGAAGCGGGGCTTTTGCATAGTTGGCCTGGCAAGCAGGGCTAACAATTAAAAACTTGAAGTGTCCTGAAACAAGCCTACTTTTAAATCGGTGGCGGCGTAAATATCACGGCCATCGACACTGACAATACCATCACCAATACCCATAAAGAGCTTGCGCTTAATGACGCGCTTCATGTTGATGGTATAAGTGACTTTTTTCGCCGTAGGTAATACCTGGCCGGTAAATTTCACTTCGCCGACACCTAAAGCACGGCCTTTACCCGGGCCACCTGACCAGCCTAAGAAGAAGCCGACCAGCTGCCACATGGCATCTAAACCTAAACAACCAGGCATCACCGGATCGCCTTTGAAGTGACAAGCAAAAAACCACAGCTCAGGGGTAATATCTAATTCAGCAATGATCTGGCCTTTGCCGTATAAACCGCCTTCTTCAGAAATATGGATGATTCTGTCCATCATCAGCATATTATCTGAAGGTAACTGGCTGTTGCCCTCGCCAAATAATTCGCCCTTGCCACAGGCAATTAAATCTTCTTTTGTAAAGCTATTCTTAGTCATGTATGTTTAATCCCGGATAAATGCTGCGTCACTTTAGCGAACACTTGTACGCCAGACAAGTCCGATTTGTCATTCATAACCCTTTTTTAGCCATGTTGATAAGCAAACCGCTTAATTTCTCAGGATATGTGATGAGTACTGAACCGAAAAAAAGTCTGAGTAATGCAGAAAAACAATTGCGTTACCGTCAGCGGCAACAAGCCTCGGGTAAAAAAGAATTACGAGGCTATTTAACCCCCGAAGCGCTGAGTTGTTATCAGGACATTCAGGAAAAAACCCAGTGGAATGACAGTACTATTTTAAGTAATGCCATCCGCCTGATGTACGCTGCACACAAATGTGGCCAGATTGGCCTGTTAAATAGCTGGTTAACTGAACATAAACGCTAGGTGTTTTGTTGTGGTTTGCACCGCAACAGGTGACGGCGGGGGGCACTTTTCGGTATACTGCACGCCAGTATTCTTGCCAGGCCTGCTTGATGATTTTATTTGTTCGCGATCTTACCGTTATTGATTTTTCTTACCTGGATGTGCAACGCGGCATGCTGGGTGAGAGTTATATTGTCGATGTTGCATTGCATGGCGATTTAAACGATACCGCCATGGTGTTTGATTTTGCGCTGGTGAAAAAAGTGATTAAGCAGGCGATTGATAGTCTGGTTGATCATAAGCTGGCGTTACCGACACAGTGCCAGGGGCTTGAGCTGAGCTCCTTAGCTGAGCAGACCCTGGTGCGTTATCAATCGGGGCGTGGCCTTATTCAGTTAGTCTCACCGCCTTGTGCTTTTGCCCATGTGCCTTGCCAGCAGATTAACGAGCAAAGCCTTAGCCTGTGGCTGGAGCAGCAATTGCTGAAGTTATTACCGGCCAACGTGAAAAAACTCGAACTGACCTTGCGCACTGAAGCCAGCAGTGGTTTTTATTACCATTACAGCCATGGCTTAAAAAAACATGATGGCAATTGTCAGCGTATTGCGCATGGTCATCGCTCTACTATTCAAATTTACGCCGATGGCATGTTAAACCCGCGACTAAATAAGCTCTGGTCTGAGCGTTGGCAGGATATCTATCTGGGCAGTCAGAGCGATCTGTGTGATGCTGCTGCACTGCGCCATTTAACACCAGCGCCAGCAGACTTAAGTTTTTGCTATCAGGCGGCTCAGGGCTGGTTTGAATTAACCCTGCCAGCCAGTCATTGTGAGCTGGTGCCTTGTGATACTACGGTAGAATGCCTGGCAGACTATATTGCCGGTGAGCTTAAAAAGCTGGATGACACTAAAGACTATAAGGTGGTCGCTTATGAAGGCGTGGGTAAAGGCGCTATTGCTTTTAGCTAGTGGCTGTAGCGCTGCTGTTGCATCAGCAACAGTGACGTTAGAAGGTGAGTTGACCCAGGGCAGTTTAATACTGGGCCAGGCCCCGGTTGGTGCTAAAGTATGGTTTAATCAGCAAGCGTTGAGTGTGTCAGAGGATGGCCGTTTTGTGTTTGGTATTGGCCGCGATGCGCCGCTTGAACATCAGCTTCGTATTAAAGTGAATAACACTGAACATCAGCGCGCATTGCGGTTTCAAGCCCGTGACTATGATATTCAGCGCATTAACGGTGTTGAACAAAAATATGTTAGTCCTCCAGCCGAAGTCACCGCACGAATTGCCCGTGATAATCAGCGGGTGCGTGCTGCAAGGCAACAATTCAGCCCGCTGCCAGCATCAGTACCGGCGTTTTTTGCTCAGCCGGTAAGGCCAGCGCAAGGGCGCATTTCTGGGGTCTATGGTAGCCAGCGTATTTTTAATGGCCAGCCCCGCAATCCGCACTTTGGCTTAGACATTGCTGCGCCTGTGGGTGCGCCCGTGCTTGCGCCTTGGGCGGGCAGGGTTACTCTGGCAGAGGATTTATATTTCTCAGGTCTTACGCTCATCGTTGATCATGGACTTGGCGTCAGCTCTACTTTTATGCACTTAAGTGCCTTTAACGTTGCGGTAGGCGATGTAATTACGCCCGGACAAAAAATTGCCGAGATTGGTGCCTCCGGCCGGGTTACCGGGCCGCATCTGGATTGGCGTATTAACTGGTTACAGGAGCGCCTGGATCCTCAGCTATTGATGCCGGAGTTTTCTGAGCGACCGGTAACCAGGCTGTCGTTGTAAAGCGCTGTCGATTTAACAGCGCTATTGAACATTATCTGTCTTAGCTAAGGGTAGCTATGCTTACCAGGCTATGCCAGGGCCGGTTTAACATCGGTTGTTGTACCTGCAACATGGCGACATGCGCCGGGCCATAGGCAACAGGCAGCTTAAGCTCTAATAAGCGGTCTTTTCTGAAGATCACCAGGGGCTGCACTGTGCCAATGGCTAAGCGCCGCAAAAGCTGCGAAAGACTGGCGCTGCTGAGCTTAAAGCCGGCCAACGCCAGCAGTTGATCGCCGGCCATCAGGCCCGCCTGATGCGCGGCACTGCCATTTAATACCTGTTTTACCTTTAATAATCCGGCTTGCTCGGTCACTATTGCCCCTAATTGCGCCATATCCTCACCAGCAGCCTGTCCGCAGACATCATCCTGATGTTGTGCCTGGCGCCAAGTCAGGCTAAGGCCGAGTTGCTCACTGGCTGCAGCCAGTGGCAGCGGCGCTGTCGTTTCTACCCAGCCTTGTAATTGCCGGGCCAGATCGGCAAAGCCCAGCTGTTGCAGCGCAAGGTAAATGCTATCATCAAAGGTGCCGCTGGCCAGATAATGTTGGTACAGATAACGGCACAATTTATCTAAATTACTGCCTTGCTGGCGTAGTGCTGCATCCAGACAAAAGGCCACTAAGGCGCCTTTGGCGTAATAACTGACCACGGCATTAATAGCGTTTTCATCTTGCTTATAAAACTTGGTCCAGGCGGTAAAGCTACTTTCAGCAAGGCTTTGCACCTGCTCAGAGGGGTTACGTGTTACGCGGCTAATGGTTTTTTCCAGCAAGGTTAAATACTGCGCTTCGCTAATTAGGCCGCTGCGGGCCAGCGCCAGCTCATCATAGTAAGAGGTAAAACCTTCATACAGCCAAAGCTGCTTGCTGTATTGCTCCTGTTGTAATTGAAAGGGGCTAAAGCAGGCCGGTTTTAAGCGGGTTACCCACCACAGATGAAAGTACTCGTGCGAGCACAACGCTAAAAATTGCTGATAAGCGTCATCGGGTACGGCTAAACCCGGTGCCGGCAGATCAAAACGGCTACAGAGGAGCAGCGTACTTTGTTGATGCTCAAGACCACCAAAACCTTGCTCGGTGACCCAGACTAAAAACCAATAGGCTGATAAGTCATCAGGCAGACCGTCAAACACCGCCGCTTGCTGCTGGCACAGGCTTGCTACATCAGCCGTTATACGCTGTTGATCGGTGAGATTATCACCACTGAGCACCAGATAATGTTCCACACCGTTTACGCTGAATTGGCTTAGGCTAAAATGACCGGCCAGCAAGGGGCTATCAATTAACTGTTGATAATCGCGCGCCTGATAGTCACCAAAGCCCAAAAATTCGGTGTCCGCCGCCCGGGTTAACGCTGTGGCTAAACGCCAGCTGTTCGCCGTCTGTTGCCTTGGCGCATGCACCCTAAGATGATGAATTTGCTGTTGCAGATCACTCACGGCCAGGCATAAACACGCCGGGTTTAGCACGGCTATTTCATCATCCAGGTAGGCGGCACGCACCGAGGTATCAAACGCATATAAGCGGTATCTGACTGTCACCGCCAGACCACGGCATTGCAATTGCCAGTTTTGCTTGTCGCTTTGCTGTATTAACAGCGGGCCCTGGCTATCAACAGCAGTAATGGCGATAAGGTGCCGGGCAAAATCCCTAATCATATAACTACCCGGGATCCACGCCGGCAAGCTGAGCTGGTGGCAAGGCTGAGTTGGTGTAAAGTCGACACTGATATCAAGATAATGGCCGCTGAGATCGGCAAAATGAATGCTGTAATAAACCGGGAACTGGGCTGTTGCCATCATATGCTGTGACTCGCTGTGGTATACTAAACACCATTATGCGGTGGCCAGCGCGGCGCTTCAACCGCCTTACCACAAACAAACAACAGAAAGAGACAGCTTATGGCAAATGATGCGCTTATCGCTAAACGCATGGAGCATGCAGTTACCCGGGTAACCAAAACCGTGTTTCCTGGCCGGACCAATCATCACAACACCTTGTTTGGCGGTGAAGCCCTAGCCTGGATGGATGAAGCGGCCTTTATTGCCGCGACCCGTTTTTGCCGAAAGCCGCTGGTAACAGTGTGCTCTGATAGGGTGGACTTTAAAGAATCCATTGCCGCCGGCACCATTATTGAATTAGTGGCACGGGTTCAGGAAGTCGGGCGCACCAGTATCAAGGTGCACGTTGATATTTTTGTTGAACATATGTACGACGATAACCAGCACAAAGCCATTTCCGGTAATTTTACCTTTGTCGCCCTGGGGCCAGATCGCAAACCGACACCGGTATTAGGATAACGCGATGACAGCAGCCGCGGCGCTTGAGATTTGTTAACAACAAGGCTAAAGTGCTCATGTTAACAAGTTAAACAGCAGCAGTAAGGGCTTGAAATGAAAACAGCAGAGCAGTGGTTTGCGGCCTATGCCGTCAGTCATCAACACCCCACCAACAAAGCCATTCATTGGTTAGCTGTACCTGTTATTTATGCCTGTGTGTTTGGTTTATTGTGGCAAATCCCCATGCCTTTAACAGGGCTGGCCGAGCAGGGGATTAACTGGGCGCTGCTGTTAGCGATACCCGCCTTACTGTTTTATTTTCTATTGTCTTTTACGCTTGGCGTGGCCATGACCATTTTTACCGCCCTGGTTGTCACCTTACTACGCTGGGTAGCGCAATGGCCCTGGCCTGAAGTGTGGCAACTATCCTTGTTGCTCTTTGTTGTGATGTGGATTTTGCAGTTTGTTGGCCACAAAATTGAAGGCAAAAAGCCCTCGTTTTTTCAGGATCTGGCATTTTTACTGATAGGCCCGGCCTGGTTAATGAGCTTTGTGCTGAAAAAACTGAAGTTGTCTTATTAGGGCTTAGGCTGTTAAATCAGCAAGGATTGCGATTAATGTCTGCTGAAACACGCTAAGCTGACAAGGTTTTAAGCAGATACTTCGTTATAATCTCGCTATCTGCCTTTAGTCAGCAAGGTCTTATCTTGTACAAACTGTTTGAAGATCGTGGTCGCCAGTTTTGGTTTTTGCATACCCTTGGCTGGCTGGGTTTTGTGCTGGTTAACTATCTGGGATCACTGGTACAGGAAACGCGCGATGCGTTTTTAATTGTACTGGCATTGGATGCTTACGTAGGTTGGCTGCTGACAATTCCGCTGCGTTATCTATATCAACGGATCTGGTTTTGGCCTCCCTGGAAAATGATCCTGACCGTACTGGTGGTGGCGGCCATTATTGCCGCTATCTGGACCGCGGTACGCAATTTTAATTATTGGGAAATATATCGCCACGGTTATCGGCCGGATGACTGGATTAAGTACATTTTAAATGCGCCTGTGGCCTTTTATGTTATTTTAAGCTGGAGCGGTCTGTATTTTGGCATCAAGTATTACCAGACATTGCAGCTGGAAATTCAAAAAAGCTTAACCGCCACCAATAAAGCCCATGAAGCCCAGTTAAAAATGCTGCGCTACCAATTAAACCCGCACTTTTTGTTTAATACACTCAATGCGGTCTCTACGCTGGTATTGATTAATGAAGCCGATACCGCCAATAAAATGCTGAACCGGCTCAGCGATTTTTTACGCTACTCATTGTATAAAGATCCGATTAATAAGGTGCCGTTGGAGCAGGAGCTGTATGCGGCGCGTTTATATTTAGAAATTGAGAAAGTGCGCTTTTCTGAGCGATTAAACGTCGTATTTGATATTGAGGCCGGTGTGGAAAAAGCACTGGTACCCAGTTTGATATTGCAACCACTGATTGAAAACGCCATTAAATATGCAGTGGCGTCGCAACTGGAAGGCGGAGCTATTGCCATCACCGCCAAACGCTTTGGCCATGATTTACTGCTTGAAGTAGCTGACAACGGGCCTGGTATGACCTTGGGTGATGATTTACCGACACCCAGTAGTAACAATAACAGTGGCGTGGGCCTGGTGAATACCCGGGAGCGGCTGGGTGCCTTATACGATAATAATTTTGCGTTGGTGTTAACCCATAATCAGCCGCAAGGCTTAAAAGTGAATATCCGCATTCCTTTACAGTTTGAACAGGTGGAACAGCAAGATGCTTAAGGTAATAGTTGTAGATGACGAGCCGCTGGCGCGCAAAGGGATGCTGGTTCGCTTAGCGGCCTTTGCTGAGCTGCAAGTGGTGGCTGAGTGTGCCAATGGCCAACAAGCCATAGAAAGCATTCAGCAATTACAGCCTGATGTGGTGTTTTTAGATGTGGAAATGCCTGGCATGGATGGTTTTGCAGTGTTAAATAGCTTGCGTGCTGCCGGTATTGCCTTGCCTTATATCGTGTTTGTTACTGCCTATGATCACTATGCCTTTACCGCCTTTGAGGTGAATGCGCTGGATTATGTATTAAAACCGGTTGAGCCAGAGCGCTTAGCGGCTGCGGTACAGAAGGTATTGCGTTTTCATGCGGCGCAGGATAATAAAAAGCATAAAGATCAATTAACTCAGGCCGTGGCGAAACTCACCGGCGACTTACCAGACAGTATTTTGCAGCGGTTAGATAATGCCGAACCTGTTGTTAATCAAAGCTATCCTGATGCCATCAGCATTAAAGACAGTGGCGAGATCATCCGGGTGCCGGTCGCGAACATTGATTGGGTCGATGCGGCGGGTGATTATATGTGTATTCATACCAAAGATGGTCAGACCCATATTTTACGCCGCACCATGAAAGAATTAGAGCAGGAACTGGACCCACGCTTATTTGTGCGGGTGCATCGCTCTGCGATCGTCAATGTGCATACCATTGCTAAGCTACAAATGCTCAGTAACGGCGAGCATCAGCTATTGCTGACCAATGGCCAGTCGGTGAAGGTTAGCCGCAGCTATAAAGATCGGGTCAAGCAGGTGTTTAGCCACTGAACATGCGGTTACCGCCTTAGTCACTACATACCTGTTGCTGCCAGCGCACCAGGTAGGGGTCAATGGCTTTTTTGCGATCGCCGGTTTGACTCAGCGGATACAATACCGCCTGGGCATTCACTTCACCGGCCATCATTAAATGGGCACCTTGTACTAACTGCTCAACGGCAAAAGCCCCTAGCTTGGTCGCCAGAATACGATCGGCGCCTACCGGACTGCCACCACGCTGAATATGCCCCAGGATCACGGCCCGGCACTCTACCCCTATAGCTTTGGTCAAATCGTCTGCCAGTGCACTGGTGCCACCCGGGTAGCTGTTTTCGGCAACGATAATCAGATAACTGCTTTTACCCCGTAATAATTGGGCGTGTTGAATGGGCTTTATCACGCTGGATAAATCCGCGGGTGTTAACGGACCAAACTCCGGGCAAATGATCTGCTCCGCCCCAGCGGCTATGCCTGCGGCCAAACTTAAATAGCCGCTGTGCCGGCCCATCAATTCCACTAAAAATATGCGTTCAAAGGCATCTGCGGTATCGCGAATTTTATCTATTGCATCCAGGGCGGTATCCAGCGCCGTGGCAAAGCCGATGGTAAAATCACTGCCATCAACATCGTTGTCTATGGTGCCGGGAACACCGATAATTTGTCCTTTGTAGTGCTCGGCCAAGGCCAGTGCACCACGAAAGCTGCCATCGCCACCAATGATCACCAGTGCGTCTATCTGTAATTGATGCAGGCAGGCTGCGGCTTGCGCCGGCCCGCCGGGTTGTTGCAAGGCAGGACATCGGGCACTTTTTAATATAGTGCCACCACGCTGAATAATGTTTTCAACGTGTTTAGGGTGCAGTGTCTGGAAATCCTGCTCAAATAACCCATTAAAACCATGCTCAAAGCCGAGCACCTGAATGTTGTAACTGGCTGAGGTCAGCAAGACAGCGCGAATAGCGGCATTCATGCCCGGGGCATCACCACCGGATGTCAGTACTGCCAAACGTTTTATCTGAGTCATAGCATGTTGTTCCAATTAAAAATTTTATAAAAGATGTAGCCCTGTCTTCAGTATAGCGCTTTGCACTGTCACGGCGTTGATTTGTCGCAAACAAATGAATATTCAAAGACAAAGCGGCCTAAAATAAGCGACAATAGCGGTAGACTGAATGGCCAGTTAATGCCTGTCTGAGGAAATCCTGCGTTATGCATCAAACTACCGGAAACAGCCTTATCGGCCTGTTATTAGCTCTGACGACGGCTGTACTGTGGGGCATGCTGCCCATTGCTTTAAAAATTTTACTGGATGTGATGTCGGCCAATACGATTACCGCGATCCGTTTTTTAGCGGCGGCCGTTATTGTTGGCCTGTGGTTGATGGCTCGGGGCAAATTACCGGCATTAAAGTTGCTGTTAACGGGCAGGGTAGCTAAGTTAATGCTGATTGCCAGTGTCGGCTTGCTGTCTAACTATATTATGTATTTAAGCGGCTTAAACTACCTTAGCGCAGAAACCGGCCAGGTAGTGATCCAACTGGCGCCGTTTTTAATGATGCTGGGCGGCATCATTATCTTTAAAGAAAAACTGCTGTTGTGGCAAAAAATTGGTGCCTTCACTCTGCTCGGTGGCTTATTGCTGTTTTTCAATGAGCGCTTGCTTGATTTAATCCTGCAGGCCGGTAGTGAAACCTTTGGCGTTTTACTGGTGATTGCTGCCGGTATTACCTGGGCTGCTTATGCGCTGGCACAAAAGCAATTACTGGTGCATTACAGCTCCAAGCAAATCATGTATTTGTTGTACGTGGCCGGCACCATTTGTTTTATCCCGGTATCCGATTTTACGCCCTTACTGAACTTGAGCTATTTGCAGTGGGGCTTGCTGGTGTTTTGCTGTTTAAATACGGTGGTGGCTTATGGTGCCTTTGCCGAAGCACTGCATCATTGGGAAGCTTCTAAAGTCAGCGCGGTATTAGCGGTGACGCCACTGTTTACTATTTTGTTTGCCAATTTAACCGGCTGGGTATTTCCTGATTATTTAATACCACAGCAGCTGAATCTCTGGTCATGGCTGGGTGCCTTGCTGGTGGTCACCGGGTCGGCGTTAACGGCTTTGGCGCCGCAATTTGTTGAATACCGGGCGGCCAGAAGGGTGCGAAAACTGCAGCGTGATGTGTTTTAATGCTCAAAATTGCATGTTGAGTGGTAAGTATAAAAGGAAAAAGCGGCGCAAAGCCGCTTTTTTGTTGATTTAGTGCTGTTATTTAACCTGGATGATTCGACAGGTATTTGAAGCACCGATGGTTTCCATCACATCACCGTGTGTCATGATCACCAGATCACCGGTTTTAAGGCCAGCCTTTTTACGGATCACTTCAATAGCTTTATCAGCCAGCTCAGTGGGGATCACCTGAGTGCTGTCAAAGAAGGTCGGATAGACACCACGATACAGTGCCATTTTGTTTAAGGTTTTGGCATGACGTGACAACGCATAAATTGGCTGCGGCGAGGTGATGCGTGACATCAGCTTGGCGGTATAACCCGATTCTGTCAGGGTAATAATGGCTTTAATGCCTTCAAGATGGTTGGCGGCATACATGGCTGATAAGGCGATGGTTTCGCTGACTTCTGAAAAGGAAACATCCATGCGGTGTTTTGACACCTGTACCCGTGGGTGCTTTTCTGCGCCATCACATACCCGCGCCATGGCGGCGACAGTTTCGGTTGGGTATTTACCGGCAGCCGTTTCAGCAGACAGCATTACCGCATCGGTGCCATCTAACACTGCATTGGCGACGTCCATGACTTCAGCTCTTGTAGGCATGGGGCTTTCGATCATACTTTCCATCATCTGCGTGGCAGTGATGACAACACGATTTAGCTGGCGCGAGCGGGCAATAATACGTTTTTGTTGGCCTACCAATTCGGCATCACCAATTTCGACGCCTAAATCTCCACGGGCTACCATTACAGCATCTGAGGCGCGGATTATATCATCCAGGGTAGCATCATCGGCAACGGCTTCGGCCCGTTCAATTTTGGCCATGATGCGGGCTTCTGAGCCGGCGGCTACCGCAAGCTCGCGTGCCAGGCGTAAATCATCACCACAACGCGGGAATGACACAGCTAAAAAGTCTACATCTATTTCGGCTGCAGTAATGATGTCACGTTTATCTTTTTCGGTAAGGGCAGGGGCAGTAAGACCGCCGCCCTGACGGTTAATGCCTTTGTTGTTGCTGAGCTTGCCGCCAACAGTCACCCGGGTATAGACCCGCTCACCTTCTACTCTGTCGACGATGAGCTGAATACGGCCATCATCTAACAATAATAAATCACCGGCACTGACATCACGGGGTAATTCTTTGTAATCGATACCCACCTGATGCTCATCACCCAGACCTTTACCCAGGGTAGCATCGAGTACGAAAGGCTGACCTTCGGCTAACTGTACCTGATCATCTTTAAAGGTGGATACGCGGATTTTAGGCCCTTGTAAGTCACCTAAGATAGCAACATGAGTACCTAACTTGGCGGCTGCGTCGCGCACCATGGTAGCGCGAGCCTGATGATCTTCTGCTGAGCCATGCGAAAAGTTCAGCCTGAATACCGACGCTCCGGCCTGGATCAGTTTTTCGATTGCGGCCTGGCTATTGGTAGCCGGCCCCAGGGTAGCGACGATTTTCGTTCTTCTTGGCATGTGACACTCCTGCAGGCTGCACGGCAACAGGGTGACTGTGCAGCGGTGATTGGGCAAACAATGTTATAACTATGATTAAGCAAACCGCTTATGCTGTAGTGTAATGTAATTTTATTACATAATATAGCGCAAAACCGCATTAAAGCCGCTGTCTGACCAGTTAGAAAAGTACTTAACTGACTAAATCTTTCTTTTCAAAGCGCGAGCCTCGTAAGCTGTCTTTGACTTTTTTCAGGTTTTCACGGAATTTTGTACCGCGACGTAACGTAAAGCCGGTGGCCAGAATATCAATTAACACTAATTGCGCCACCCGTGACGCCATCGGCATATATAGATCGGTATCTTCAGGCACATCCAATGACAACACAAGGGTACACTCCCGGGCCAATGGGCTGTCGTAGGCAGTAATACCGATCACTGTGGCATCATTTTCCCGGGCAATAGCCGCAATATCACATAAATTTTTGGTGCGGCCGGTGTGACTGATGCAGACTACGACATCGCCATCGCTACTGTTAATAGCCGACATGCGTTGCATAACAATGTCATCAAAGCACACCACAGGCACATTAAAACGGAAAAACTTATTTTGCGCATCATGGGCTACAGAGGCGGAGGCGCCCAAGCCAAAAAACGAGATTTTTTTAGCCTGTGTCAGGACGTCCACGGCGCGGTTAATGGCGTTAATATCCACTCTTTGCCGCGCGGTATCTAACGCAGCCATCGTTGATTCAAATATTTTGGCGGTGTACGCCTCAGGGCCGTCTTCTTCTTCTACATGGCGATTGACATAGGGTGTGCCATTGGCCAGGCTTTGCGCCAGATGCAGTTTAAAATCCGGAAAGCCTTTTGTATCGAGGCGGCGGCAAAAGCGATTCACCGTGGGCTCACTGACATCGGCCATTTTCGCCAGCGCAGCAATACTGCTATGGATAGTAATTTGTGGATTCGCCAGGATCACGTCGGCGACTTTGCGCTCTGACTTACTGAAACTGCTTACACTGTTGACGATTTTTTCCAGTACATTCATAGGGTGCTCTCTGACATCTAAGGGCGGGCCATTGTAACTCAGCTGGTAAGTCGTTATGTTAGCCATTAATTTAGCATTGAGGCAGCAAACAAAACGGTATGAAATTTACCACAAAGGACCAGATTTTAAGCTTAGGCTGCCCTATAATAACTAATTAGTCAAAATATAACTCATTTCGTAATTTAATTACAGTTTTTGCGGTTTACAAGCGTTATTTGCTGCGTTAGTATGCTGGAAGTGTTGTAAAATTACATCTTATTCAAGGCTCAACTATGACAAGCACAGCACAAAACTCCGCCTGTGATTTATTGCTTTTCGGCACCAATGGTGATTTAGCCCGGCGTAAATTACTCCCTGCACTGTATCAATTAGAGAAAGCCGGCTTGTTGGCTGAGCAAACGCGTATTATCGGTATTGCCCGTAATGCGTTTGATCAGGCTGGCTATCGCGACATGGTGAAACAAAACCTCAGCCGTTTTGTAAAACGCGAAACCCTGGATGAAGAGGTATGGCAACGTCTGGCGCAGCGTCTGTATTACGTGCAACTGGATTTGGCTAAAACCGAAGATTATCTGCAGTTAACCGCATTAGTTGACCCGGCAAGCCGCATCAGTGTCAGCTATTTCGCGACGCCGCCCTCTTTATTTGGTGCTTTGTGCGAAGGCCTGGCTGCAGCTGGCTTAAATGTTGAACCT
>NZ_DAINOE010000010.1:21411-29220 GCF_036735525.1 Arsukibacterium sp.
GATCTGGCGTCCTCTAAAGTGATAAACGATCAGGTCGCACAATACTATAAAGAGTGTCAGATATACCGTATCGACCATTATTTAGGCAAAGAGACGGTATTAAACCTGCTGGCCCTGCGTTTTGCCAATGCGATATTTGCCTCGAACTGGGATCATAATGCCATTGATCATGTGCAAATTACCGTGGCTGAAGAAGTCGGCGTTGAAGGACGCTGGAGTTACTATGATGATGCCGGTCAGATGCGTGATATGGTGCAGAACCACTTGTTACAGGTGTTATCTCTTATTGCCATGGAGCCACCGGCACGGTTAGATGCCGATAGTATCCGTGATGAAAAACTCAAAGTTTTAAAAGCCTTACGCCGTATAGACCGCAGCAATATTTCTGAGAAAACCGTGCGTGGCCAATACAGCTCAGGTTTTGTTGCCGGCCAGTCTGTGCCGGGTTATCTGGAAGAAGAGGGCGCGCGGCCTAACAGTAAAACCGAAACTTTTATCGCCATTAAGGTCGACATTGATAACTGGCGTTGGGCCGGTGTGCCGTTTTACCTGCGTACCGGTAAACGTATGCCGAAAAAACACAGTGAAGTGGTGATTTGCTTTAAACCACAACCGCATAATATCTTTCATGAAAACTACAGCGAACTGCCGGCAAATAAACTGATTATCCGGCTACAGCCAGACGAAGGTGTTGAGATACAGGTGATGAACAAAATACCTGGTCTTGGCGAGTCGATGCGCTTACAACAAAGTAAGCTGGATTTAAGCTTTGATGAAACCTTTAAATCGCAACGCATTGCCGATGCTTATGAGCGTTTGTTATTAGAGGCGATGCTGGGCAATCAGTATTTGTTTGTGCGCCGTGATGAAGTTGAACAAGCCTGGCAGTGGGTCGATGGCATTCTTGAAGCCTGGAAACACTCTAACGAGCCACCAAAAAGCTATCAGGCCGGCAGCTGGGGGCCGGTTGCGGCTATTTCGATGATGGCCAGAGACGAAAGAAACTGGGACGAATAATCATGATGACGCTACACGAGTTTACTAACACCGAACAGCTGAATGCGGCCTTTGCCAGTCAGTTAATTAGCTTGATGCAGCAGGCCATTAGCAAGCGCGGTCAGGCTCATCTGGTGGTTTCAGGCGGCCGTACACCTCAGGCGCTTTTTCAAACGTTGGCGCAAACTGAACTGGCCTGGCATAAGGTTACTATTTTACTGGCAGATGATCGTTATTTACCACCAGATGCGCCAGACAGTAATGAACGTTTGGTGAAAGCCAGCCTATTGCAACATAAGGCAGCAACGGCCAATTTCATCAGTTTATATGCAGCGGCTGACAGCGCCATCGACGCCGTGCCAGAGATTACCCAACGCCTGGCCGATATGCCGACTTTTGATGCGGTGATTTTAGGTATGGGCGAGGATGGCCATACGGCGTCGTTATTTCCATGCAGTGCTCAATTGGCTGCCGGGCTGGCAGACGATGCGCCGCCGCTATTGGCTGTGCAGCCGACCACCGCCCCTTATACGCGTATTTCTTTGAGCAAAACACGCCTACTCAACAGTCGTCAATTGTTTTTGCATTTGGTTGGCGCTAATAAATTAACGGTATTAGAGCAGGCCATGGCGTCAAGCGATGTCAATGCCATGCCTATTCGGGCTTTTTTACAACACCCGGCGCATGATGTCGCCGTGATGTATTCAGCAAATTAGAGGTTTTTATGGATCCTGTGGTGCAACAAGTTACCGACAGAATAATTGAGCGCAGCGCGAAAAGCCGGGCCATTTATTTATCCCGTTTAGAGCAAGCCCGCAAAAAGGGGCCACACCGTGGTGTGCTGAGTTGCGGCAATCTGGCTCATGGTTTTGCTGCCTGTAACAAGCAGGATAAAGCCGATCTTCGCAGCCTGAATAAGGCTAATATCGGCATAGTGTCGTCATACAACGATATGCTGTCAGCGCATCAGCCTTACGAGCATTACCCGGCTATTCTCAAACAAGCCGTGGCGGAGGTTGGTAGCGTGGCACAATTTGCCGGCGGCGTTCCTGCCATGTGTGACGGTGTCACTCAGGGACAACCTGGCATGGAGTTAAGCCTGATTAGCCGCGATGTTATTGCTATGTCAGCCGCAGTGGGCTTATCGCACAATATGTTTGATGGCGGCCTGATGCTCGGCATTTGCGATAAAATTGTACCGGGCTTGTTAATGTCGGCGTTAAGTTTTGGCCATTTACCCTTTGTTTTTGTGCCTGCCGGCCCTATGCCATCGGGCATACCTAATAAAGAAAAAGCCCGGGTGCGCCAATTATTTGCTGAAGGAAAAGTCGGCAAAGAAGAATTACTCGAAGCCGAGTCCGCCTCCTATCACTCTGCCGGTACCTGTACCTTCTACGGTACTGCTAATTCTAATCAGTTAGTTGTGGAAATGATGGGCCTGCACTTACCGGGTTCCTCTTTTGTTAATCCGGGTACTGCTTTACGCGATGAGCTGACCAAAGCCGCTGCCCGTCAGGTGACGCGGTTAACTGAACTGGGTGATAACTATTTACCTATAGGTAAGCTGGTGGATGCCAAAGCCATTGTCAATGGCATTGTTGGCTTGTTGGCCACCGGAGGCTCGACTAACCATACTATGCATTTAGTGGCGGTTGCCCGCTCAGCGGGCTTTATCGTTAATTGGGATGATTTTGCCCAGTTATCTGCCGCAACGCCATTACTGACCCGCATTTACCCCAATGGCCAGGCCGATATTAATCACTTTCAGCAAGCTGGCGGAATGGCACTGCTAATGCGTGAGTTATTGGATGCCGGTTTATTGCACGAAGATGTGCAAACCATCGCCGGTCCGGGCTTACGCCGTTATACGCAAACACCGGTAATGAAAGATGGCCAATTACAATGGATTGATGCACCGGCTGAATCTTTGGATGCCTCAGTGCTCACCAGTGTGGCGAAGCCTTTTAAAAGCCATGGCGGCTTAGAAGTGCTGTCTGGCAATATTGGCCGGGCCATTTTAAAAACCTCGGCGCTGCGCGAGGGCACTGAAGTGATTCAGGCTCCAGCGGTGGTGTTTCACAGCCAGCACGAGCTGGATGCGGCCTTTAAAGCCGGCGATTTAAACAAAGACTGTATTGTGGTGGTACGTTTTCAGGGACCCAAAGCTATTGGCATGCCAGAGCTGCATAAATTAACGCCGCCTTTAGGCGTGCTGCAAGACCGCGGCTATAAAGTGGCGCTGGTCACCGATGGCCGTATGTCAGGTGCTTCAGGTAAGGTGCCGGCAGCCATTCATGTCACACCAGAAGCGGTGGATGGCGGTGGCATTGCCCGTATTCAAAGTGGTGACATGCTATTGGTCGATGGCAACAGCGGTAAATTACAAGTGTTAGTGGATGAGGCTGAATTTAACGCCCGGCCGCTCGCGCAGCAAGATTTAGCTGCCAGTCATTATGGTATGGGCCGTGAGATGTTTGGTGCGCTGCGCTTGCAATTAACTGGTGCCGAGCAGGGGGCATGCAGTTTATTCATTACTGAGGAGCATCTGCATGGCTGAGTTACCGCTGCATGCCATAGTCGCCGATATTGGTGGTACTAATGCCCGCTTCAGCCGTGTTTGTCTGGCTGATTTGACGCTGGATAAGGTGGCCGTGTTTGCCTGTGCTAACTTTGCCAGCCTGGCTGATGCGCTAAGCCATTATCAGCAACAGCAGAGCCTGCAACATATTAAGCATGTCGCCATTGCAATTGCCTGTCCGGTGACCACTGATCTGGTCAGCATGACCAATTTTCACTGGCAGTTTTCTATTAAGGCAATGCAGCAACAGCTGGCTTTAGACAGTTTGTTGGTTATGAACGATTTTACTGCGGTGGCCATGTGTCTGCCTGCCCTAGGCGAGCATGAAAAAATAGCAGTGGGCACTGGCAGTGTCGATAACCGTAAACCAATGGCGGTATTGGGTGCAGGCACCGGCCTTGGCGTGGCGCACTTAATACCGGTCAATGGTCAGTATTTGCCCTTGCCTGGCGAAGGCGGCCATATCGACTGGGCGGCACAAACTGAACAGGAATGGTTTATTCAGCAGCTATTGGCGAAAGAATATGGACATGTATCACCTGAGCGGCTGCTATCTGGCCCCGGACTTGAAGCCATTTACCGGGCGTTGGCCTTGTACCGGCAACGTGATGTGCCTGCACTCAGTGCGGCTGAAATTGGCGAGCAAGCCCTAAATGGCCAATCTGAGCTGGCATTGGCGAGTGTACAGCAGTTTTTTGCCAGCCTGGGCAGTGTTGCCGGTGATTTGGCATTAACGCTCAGTACCTTTGGTGGCGTCTATGTCGCCGGCGGCATAGTGCCTAAGCTGTTACCGTTATTGCAAGACAGTGAATTTCGTCGTCGTTTTGAAGCTAAAGGTCGCTTTAGTGCCTTTAATCGCCAAATTGCGACCTTTATCGTTACAGCAGAGCAGCCAGGCTTACTGGGTGCCGCTGTCTATTTAAAACAATCTTTGGCGAGTTAAGTATATGGCATTTGAAAATTGGCAATTACAACCGGCCACACTCTTTGTGCAAGGCCCGGTAGTACCGGTTATTGTAATAAAAGATCTGGCAGATGCCGTACCTATGGCGCAGGCGTTGCTGGCCGGCGGCATTAAGGTACTGGAAGTGACATTGCGTACACCCGTGGCCATGGCCGCCATCAAATTGCTGTCAGAGCAAGTGCCTGATGCCATTGTCGGAGCAGGTACTGTCACCACCGCTGAGCAACTGCAGCAAGTGATTGCTGCAGGCGCGCGTTTTGCAATTAGCCCGGGGTTAACCCGCGAGTTACTGCAAGCCGGCAAAGATGCGCCTATCCCGCTTATACCAGGTATTGCCAGTATTTCTGAGCTGATGGAAGGCACGGGGCTGGGCTATACGCACTTTAAGTTTTTCCCGGCTGAAGCGGCGGGGGGGGTGAAAACCCTTAAATCTATATATGGGCCGTTTTCGGATATTAAATTTTGCCCGACCGGTGGCATTAATGAGAAGAACTTCCTGGAATATCTGGCCCTGCCCAATGTTAGCTGTGTTGGCGGTTCCTGGATAGTACCTGATGATGCGGTCAGTCAGAAAGACTGGGCCAGAGTAACAGCGCTGACTAAGGCAGCGGTGGCGACAGCGGCTGCGCGCTAAGTTATTCTTAAAAAGCATAAAACCGGCAAAAATGCCGGTTTTATGCTTTTTAAAGCGGCAGTTTGCTGTTATTCATAGTTTAGTGTGTACGTTTTTTTGAGTTTTTCCGCTAAAACACGTATAGTAGCGCTCCTTTTTCATCCAGTTTAACCTGTAGCGGACCTCTTTGTGATCTCAACTGCCAATATTACCATGCAATTCGGCGCTAAGCCGTTGTTTGAAAACATTTCTATCAAATTTGGCGAGGGCAACCGTTATGGTTTGATCGGTGCTAATGGCTGTGGCAAGTCCACGTTTATGAAAATTCTCAGCCGCGAATTAGAGCCATCGGCGGGTAATGTCTTTGTCGAGCCGAATCACCGTGTGGCCAAACTGCATCAGGATCAATTTGCTTTTGAGCAATATTCAGTGATTGATACCGTGATCATGGGCCACGCTGAACTGTGGAAAGTGAAAGAAGAACGCGATCGTATATACGCCAGCGCCGAGATGAGCGAAGAAGACGGCATGAAAGTCGCCGATTTGGAAGTCGCCTTTGGTGAAATGGATGGCTATACCGCAGAATCACGCGCCGGTGAATTGCTGATTGGTGTTGGTATTCCGGTAGAGCAACATTTTGGCTTGATGTCGGCCATAGCGCCGGGCTTTAAACTGCGGGTATTACTGGCGCAGGTGCTATTTGCTGATCCGGAAATCATGCTGTTAGACGAGCCTACCAACAACCTGGATATCAATACTATCCGCTGGTTAGAAACGGTGTTGGCGGAGCGTAATTCCACTATGGTCATTATTTCGCACGACCGGCACTTTTTAAATAGCGTCTGTACCCATATGGCCGATTTAGATTACGGCGAGTTACGCTTATATCCGGGTAACTATGATGAGTATATGACCGCGGCCACCCAGGCGCGTGAGCGCTTGTTATCGGATAACGCCAAGAAAAAAGCCCAAATATCTGAGCTGCAAACCTTCGTCAGTCGTTTCTCTGCCAATGCCTCTAAAGCTAAGCAGGCAACCTCGCGTGCTAAGCAAATTGATAAGATCCAGTTAGAAGAAGTGAAAGCCTCCAGCCGGGTCAACCCCTTTATTCGTTTTGAGCAGCAAAAGCAGCTGTATCGCTTAGCGCTGGAAGTAGAAGGGTTAGCCAAAGGCTTTGGTGAACTTAAGCTATTAAATAACTTAGGCTTAACTATAGAAGTGGGTGAGAAAGTCGCTATTCTAGGGCCTAATGGTATCGGTAAATCTACGCTGTTAAAGTGTCTGGTGGGGGATTTAACACCGGAAGCCGGTACGGTGAAATGGTCTGAAAATGCTAATATTGGTTATTATGCACAAGATCATGCGCATGAGTTTGCCACCGATATGACATTGTTTGACTGGATGAGCCAGTGGAAGCAACCGTCTGATGATGAACAAGCCATTCGCGGTATTTTAGGCCGCTTGTTATTTTCACAAGATGAAATCAAAAAATCGGTGAAAGTGCTGTCTGGTGGTGAAAAAGGCCGCATGATGTTTGGTAAGCTGATGTTACAACGCCCTAATATTCTGGTGATGGATGAGCCTACTAACCACCTGGATATGGAGTCAATTGAATCACTGAACCTGGCGCTGGAACATTATAAAGGGACTTTGATTTTTGTCAGCCATGACCGGGAGTTTGTCTCGTCACTGGCCAGCCGTATTATTGAAATTACCGGTAAAGACGTACGTAATTTCGTCGGCAGCTACGAAGAGTATCTGGTGGCGCAGGCCAGCTGATTTTATTGAGCTACACAGACTGTTTAACGACAAGCCAGCTATTGCTGGCTTGTTTTATTTCCGGACGCCCCCATACTTTTAATAGCTAAGTTACTGTTTTTATGTTTACAGCTTTACTTTTCAGCTAACGGGGACATGATGATGAAGATTAATATCGGTATTGAAGAAGAACAACGCAAAGCTATCGCCAAGGGCTTGTCTGTATTATTGGCTGATACCTACACTCTGTATTTAAAAACCCATAATTACCATTGGAACGTCACCGGGCCAATGTTTCAAACGCTGCATACCTTATTTGAAACTCATTACAACGAGCTGGCGCTGGCAGTGGATGACATCGCTGAACGGATCCGTGCTCTGGGTGAGTTTGCACCGGGTTCATACAAAGAATTCGCCAAGCTGACTAACCTCAAAGAAGCGGATGGTATTCCCACTGCTGAAGAGATGATTAAAGATTTGGTTAAAGGCCAGGAGGCGATTGCTAAAACTGCACGATCAATAGTACCGGTGGCCGATGGTGCTGCTGATGAAGTGACGCTGGATTTATTAACGCAACGTATGACCGTGCATGAAAAGAATGCCTGGATGCTGCGCAGTTTAGTGGCCTGATAGTTATGTAGTGTTCAATTTAACCTGCTATAACGCCTAACCAAGCACCAAGCTTAAGTATTACTGACTTAACTTGGTGTTTTTTTATACCACTTTAGTCTCGATCTTCATTTTACCGTAGTATTTTGTGTATTCATCTGCAGCTCTAGCCGTCTTGATGTGCTATTATCCTGCCGCCTTTTCCGGCAAACCCTAACTTTATAACACTCTACTAAAAAATAGGTTCTACCATGCGAGCAGTTGCCCCCCTGATGTGGATTGCAGTCATGT
>NZ_DAINOE010000010.1:29230-34035 GCF_036735525.1 Arsukibacterium sp.
GTCCGCTTTTGCTGCCACCACCGGTCAGCTTGATTTAACCCAGTCTGTTGTCGGCTTTATTTGTATAGCTATCTTTGTCCTGGCCTATGCGCTGGTGATGGGTGAAGAAAAACTTCATATGCGCAAATCTAAGCCTGTACTGGTTGCGGCCGGTATTATCTGGATATTAATTGGCTGGGTCTATATCACGCAGGATATCCCAGGTGTAACAGAAGAGGCATTCAGGCATAACTTGCTGGAATTCTCAGAATTAATGTTGTTTTTGCTGGTGGCAATGACCTATATCAATGCCATGGAAGAGCGCCGCTTATTTGATGCATTGCGTGCCTGGATGATTCAAAAGGGCTTTAGTTATCAAAATTTATTTTGGATAACCGGCTTTTTAGCCTTTTTTATCTCTCCGGTGGCCGACAACCTTACTACCGCATTGCTGATGTGTGCTGTAGTAATGAAGGTGGCTGAAGGTGATAAACGCTTTATAAATCTTTGCTGTGTGAACATTGTTGTCGCGGCTAACGCGGGTGGTGCCTTTAGTCCTTTCGGTGATATTACCACGCTGATGGTATGGCAGGCTGGTATGTTGAAGTTTCAGGAATTTTTTGTGCTCTTTGTGCCATCCCTGGTTAATTTTATTATCCCGGCAACTATTATGAGTTTCTTTGTTGAAAAACGTCAGCCATCTGCAGTAAATGAAGATGTAGAGTTAAAACGTGGTGCTCTGCGTATTGTTACCTTGTTTTTACTGACCGTTGCCACTGCAGTGGCTTGCCATACCTTCTTACACCTGCCACCCGTACTCGGGATGATGATGGGCTTGGGTTATCTGCAATTTTTCGGTTATTTCCTGCGTATGACCTTACCTGGTTCATTGGCACGTAAAAAAGCCATGGCCGAGCGGGCGGGTGATCAGGAAAAACTGAAGCGCTTAGGTGGCGTAGTGCCCTTTGATGTGTTTAGCCGGGTATCCAGAGCCGAGTGGGACACCTTATTGTTCTTCTACGGCGTGGTAATGTGTGTTGGTGGTTTAGGCTTTATGGGCTATCTGGCCTTAATGTCTGACTTACTCTACACCCAGTGGGGCCCAACCAATGCCAACGTGGCGCTGGGTATTATTTCTGCTGTGATTGATAACATACCGGTGATGTTTGCGGTATTAACCATGCAACCAGAGATGTCACACGGCCAATGGTTACTCATTACCTTAACCGCAGGCGTAGGCGGTAGTTTATTATCCGTTGGCTCTGCAGCAGGTGTGGCGTTAATGGGCCAGGCCAGAGGCATGTATACCTTTTTTGGCCATTTAAAATGGGCACCAGTAATTCTATTGGGTTATATCGCCTCCATTTTTACTCATATCTGGTTGAATGGCGCTTTATTTAACGTTTATGGCTAAGACCAATGTTTCATTGAGCTACTGAACAGATACTGGCACAGAATTTTGCTGTGCCAGTATTTAAATATTAAATATCACTAAGTATTTTGTCGGAAAACTTGTAAAATCCCTCCCAGCAGTAACACTTAAAGCTGGTGCTTTTCTTATACTCACGCCAGCTGAACCGGAGACGACTTCAGATGAATGCCTTACAGTATGCTCAAAGTGTATCAACCTTGTTTTCTTTACCAGACAGTTATTTGCGGGTAAAAGAGTTGATGGAGTCCGACATTGCCAGCCTGGACGATATCGCTGAAGTCATTTTGCTGGATCCCGTGCTAACGTCAAAACTATTGAAATTAGCAAACAGTGCCATCTATCGCTTACCTTATCAGGTGGAATCAATCAGCAAAGCCTTGTTGGTACTGGGTAAAACCCAGGTATATAATTTGGTGACCAGTATTGGTATCAGTTCCGCTTGTAGTCAGTTAAATACCGCCAGTATTGATTTAGAACGTTTTTGGGAGCAAAGCGTCAATGCCGCTTTAATCGCTAAATATTTGGCCGGCCATTGTGGTTTACGCCAACCTGACCGGCTTTATGTTGCTGGTTTATTGCATAATATTGGTGAGCTGGTGGTGTGTCAGCAATCTCCTGAAATCAGCAACCGCTGTCAGCATTACAATGCCGATGTCAAACCCTGGCAATTACAACAGGCCGAGCTGGGCTTTACCTACGCCAGATGTGGTGCGGAATTATTGCATCTTTGGCAATTACCGGATGCGATAGTCGACCCGTTAGCCATGCAACACAGCAGTAAATTTGAAGCTGCTGCACCTGATGTGTTAATAGTGTATTTGGCAGTACGTTTGGCACTGGCTAATCAACACCCTGATTTATATCAAATCAAACAACTGATTGACCCCTTTGTGTTAGAGCTGTTGATGCTGAGCCAGGCAGATATCATTAAAGCTATTGATTTTTGTAATACCGAAGGTCTGTTTATCCTGTCTGTTCTTAACCCCCGGATCAGTACCATTTATTAAGCCTGTATTTGCCACCCGCTGGGTGGCATAGTCTCGAATGAGTATTTTATGCCTAACAAACAAACACCCTTGTATATCGGCTATGCCGGTTCAGCTTTATTGGAAACCCCCTTATTAAATAAAGGCAGCGCCTTTAGCCAGGCTGAGCGTAGCGCTTTTAACCTGACCGGCTTATTACCGCCGCGATTTGAGACCATTGAAGAGCAGGTAAGCCGTGCTTATTTGCAGTATCGCAGCTCTGCTGAAGCCATTAATAAGCATATTTATCTGCGGGCTATTCAGGATAATAACGAGACGCTGTATTACCGGCTTATTCAGCAACACCTGGAAGAAATGATCCCAATCATCTATACACCAACAGTGGGGGATGCTTGTGAGCAATTTTCCGATATTTACCGCAGTGCCCGTGGGTTATTTATTAGCTATGACGATCGTTACCAATTAGATGATCTGCTGCGTAATGCCACTAAAGCCAAAGTTAAAGTCATCGTCGTCACAGATGGTGAGCGGGTACTGGGCCTGGGCGATCAGGGTATTGGTGGCATGGGCATTTCTATTGGTAAGTTGTCGCTTTATACCGCTTGCGGTGGTATCAGCCCGGCGTATACCTTGCCAGTGATGCTGGATGTGGGCACCAATAATGAAAAACTGTTAAACGACCCTATGTATATGGGCCTGCGGCAAAAGCGGGTAGCGCAGGATCAATATAACGAATTCATTGAGCTGTTTATGCAGGCTGTTAAACGCCGCTGGCCAGAAGCCATTATTCAGTTTGAAGATTTTGCCCAGCCAAATGCCATGCCATTGTTACAGCGCTATCGTGACCAGGTGTGCTGCTTTAATGATGATATCCAGGGCACGGCTGCAGTAACGGTAGGTACCTTGCTGGCCGCTTGTCGCAGTAAGGGTGTAAAACTGTCCAGCCAAAAAGTGGTGTTTGTTGGCGCTGGCTCTGCCGGTTGTGGCATTGCCGAGCAAATTATCAGCCAGATGGTGGCAGAAGGCATTAGCGAGCAACAAGCGCGCAGCCAGATTTTTATGGTCGACCGTTTTGGCTTATTAACCGATAGCATGCCAGATTTGCGTGATTTTCAGCAGGCATTGACTCAGCAAGCAACAAACATTGCGGATTGGAGCTACAGTGGTGAGTATCCGAGCCTGCTTGATGTGATGAATTGTGCGGCGGCTGATATTTTAATTGGTGTCTCAGGACAGGCCGGTTTATTTACGGAGCAGGTGGTGCGGGCGATGAAAAAACATTGCGCCAAACCGATTATTTTCCCGCTGAGTAATCCGTCCCGTCAGGTTGAAGCCACGCCACAGCAAGTGATTGAGTGGACCGATGGCGAGGTAATTGTCGCCACCGGCAGCCCCTTTGCCACGGTGGAATATAACGGCAAAAGTTTCCCTATCGCGCAGTGCAACAACAGCTATATTTTTCCGGGTGTTGGTCTTGGCGTGATAGCGGTTAAAGCCCGCTTAATCAGTGATGAGATGCTGCGCGCCGCCAGTAAAACGCTGGCCGCTAATTCGCCGTTGGCCAATACCGGTGAGGGCAGCTTATTACCGCCATTAAATCAGTTAGCCAATTTATCTAAGCTGATTGCCTTTGCCGTGGCAAAAGTGGCCATGTCACAAGGTTTAGCGCTGGAGATTGATGATAATATGCTGCAGCAGCGTATTGAAGATAATTTCTGGAAGCCAGAATACCGGCAATACAAAAGAGTTAGCGGCTAAACTCGCGCTAAAACTTATAATAAGGGGCTGTGATAACAGCCCCTTGTTTATATATTAATCTTTATAGCCCCAGGGGGTGGGCGGCAGGTCAACCGGGGTGGTTAAGTCAAAATCAACCCGTAGCTCACGCCCTTCGCGAGTCAGCCGATAAGCAAAGAACTCGCCCGGATAAATATACATGTGCCAGGTATTGCCGGTAGATTGCGGTATTTTACGCCGGATAAAGTCGGCTTTAGAAAATGCATCAGCCGGAAAAGACTGGGCATTGGCCCAGCCGTCTGTAACCGTATGACCGCCATACATGGTAGCGTCATCGTGGCTACCATCAGGCATGCGATGATCATGCTTTAACGAAATACCCGAGCCGGTTTTGGTTAAGATCCAGGTGCGGGAATGGTTATCACCAATATGAAATGGAATTTCCAGCTTGTGATCAGTGCAGTTACGCACATGCATCACTAAACGGTTTTCAGTAAAGGTCGCCACATTACTCCAGTTCGCCTCCGTGACTTTACCTGCAAAGGCTTTTCCACAATATTGGCGAATATTCTCAAAAAAAGCATCTTGCGCCGGGACTGAGGTTAATGCCGGGCCGGATTGGGCCAGCGCAGCGGTGCTCATTAGCCCTGCGCTGATTAAAAGCAGGCTGA
>NZ_DAINOE010000010.1:34045-61943 GCF_036735525.1 Arsukibacterium sp.
GATGCGATTGAGGGTAATAGACATAAAACTCCTTAGGTGAGTATTGCTGGATCAGTATTTTCAACAAACTAGCTTAACACAGAATAACGCATTGACACTTTCACGCAACACTGCGACATGATCTCGCTGAGTCACCACTTAACGTGTATTACTGTAGCCTGTCGCCAATTTACAAAACCAAGTGATCAACATTAGGTTTAGTTAGTATATTAGGGGTTATTAGAAATTTTATTCGCTGACATCAGGGTGAATGCATAACCAGCGTCGACGCAACGCCTGATGTAAGCAACATGACTGTCGGTAGTTTCGCCGGCTCAAAGGATATTTAATGACATCTGCATGGCAAAAAGCGGTATGCCTGAGCGTTACCTTCATATTAAGTAGTACCACCTTTACCTCTCTGGCACAAAGCCGGGGAGAAGGACGTGTAGCCAAAATAATCAGTATGCCAGTAGCATTTGAGCAGCAAAGTAGTCGCATAGAAGCCGTTGGCTCGGCTGAAGCCGTGCAATCGGTCATTATTTATCCTGCCGTAGCGGATAAAGTTACCGCAATCTATTTTCGTGCAGGTCAGAAAGTACAGCAGGGCGAGGTGTTACTCGAACTGGATGCCCGGCGGCAAAAGGTGGCAGTGGATCGCGCTCGTATTCAGCTAACCGATGCAGAACGCACGGTTGAGCGACTTCAGGTTAGCCGACGTCAGGGTGCGATAGCACAAAGTGATTTGGATGATGCAATAACGGCCCGTGATTTGATTAAGGTGTTGTTGTCTGAGGCTGAAACTGAACTTGAAGATCGTACGGTGCGAGCGCCTTTTAGCGGTGTGGTTGGCCTGACCGATGTTGAAATTGGAGACAGAATTACCCAACAAACTGCCATAACAACCCTGGATAATCGCAGCCAATTGTTGATTAATTTTCGGGCACCTGAAACGGCTTTGGTGATGTTGCAACAACAACCTAAGCTGCTTCTGCAACCCTGGCAGGGCGGCAATGTAGCCTTGCATGCTGACATTAGCCAGATAGATTCGAGGATTGATAACGCAAACCGCACAATACGTGTGCGTGCTTTGCTTGATAATGCTGCAGATTTGTACCGTCCAGGCATGAGTTTCCGGGTTACGCTTGAATTGTTAGGTGAGGCTTATGCCGTCGTGCCTGAAGCCGCATTACTGTGGGGTGCTACCGGCGCCTATGTGTGGATAGAGCAAGAAAACAAAGCCAAAAAAGTTGAGGTGCAGATTAAACAACGCCTGAGCGGTCGCGTGCTGGTGTCTGCCGATTTGCAAAAAGGTGATATGTTAATTACAGAGGGAGTACAAACGCTGCGAGCCGGACAGACAGTACGTTCAGTTAATGATCATAAGGCGGCTTTATGAACACAAACCCCATTCATAATGATTTGCCATCATTGTCGATTCGCCGCCCGGTTCTGATTGTTGTACTGAATCTGCTGATAATCATCGCAGGCTTTGCCGCTATCAATGGCTTGGAGGTCCGCGAGTTACCTGATGTGGATCGGCCAATTGTCTCTGTGACGGCTAGTTTTCCCGGCGGCTCACCAGAAACGGTCGATACCGAGATAACCAGTAAATTAGAAGGTGCAGTGGCAAGGGTGTCTGGCGTTAAATCTATTAATGCGTCCAGTGAAGAAGGCAGCGCCAGAGTCAGAGTAGAATTTCGTCCGGGCATCAATTTAGATGATGCTGCTAATGAGACACGCGAGGCGGTGAGCCGGGTACAACGCGAATTACCGCAAGGCGTTGAACGTTTAGCCATTATTAAGGCTGATAATGATGCGCAATCTGTCGTGAGTATAGCTGTGTCCAGTGCCACCCTTGATTTAGAGTCGCTGACGGAACGTATTGAAACCGATTTGGCTCCCTTGTTTTTAAGTATCCCGGGTGTGGCTGATGTGCGTTTAAATGGTGATCGGGAGCGGGTTTTACGGGTTATCTTAGACCCGCTACGTTTAACCAGTTTTAATTTGTCGGTAACCGATGTTGCGACAGCCTTACGTCAGGCACCCTTTGATGTCCCGGCGGGTAGCTTACGCTCAACAGATCAACAACTGATCGTTCGGGCTGATGCGACCTCGGTTAGCGCTGAGCAAGTAGAAGATATTATTATTAGTGGTGAAACCCGTATAGGGGATGTCGCCACTGTGTATTTTGGGCCGGCCGATGCTAATAGTATGGTACGTTTGGATGGCCGGCCTGTGATAGGTCTGGGTATTATTCGCCAGGCCCGTTCTAATACGATTGAAATTTCTGACGAGGTGTTGAAGTTAGTTCAGCAGGTAGAAAGCCGCTTCCCGGAGTTACAATTACAGGTCACGTCTGATGATGCGGAGTTTATTCGTAGCTCTGTTCGTGAGGTGATGACCTCACTGGCGCTGACGGTAGTATTGGTAATTTTTACACTGTGGTTATTTATTGGATCCTGGCGGGCTACCATAGTGCCTGCGTTATCTATTCCGGTAGCTTTAATTGGTGCACTAGCGGCTATCTGGTTGATGGGGTTCTCAATTAATATTTTAACCTTATTGGCACTGGTACTGGCCACAGGCTTAATTGTGGATGACGCTATTGTCGTGTCGGAGAACATTCAACGTCGGCGCAGCATGGGGCTGGGGGCGCGGGCAGCCGCAGTGATTGGCACTCGTGAAGTATTTTTTGCTGTGGTTGCTACCACCGCAGTGCTGGTCGCCGTTTTTGTCCCCATCGCCTTTTTACCCTCGACAGCTGGCCGTTTATTTCGTGAGTTTGGCGGCGTCTTGGCGGCAGCCGTTATTATCTCCTCTTTCGTGGCTTTATCTCTGGTGCCTGCCTTAACTGCACGCTTACCCATAAAACAAAACGCCCGTAACAGCTTTGCCGGCATTGGAAACCACTTATTACGATATTACCGCCATAGTCTGCACTGGACACTTGATCATGCTTTAATCGTTTTTTTAGCGTGTTTATTGGCTGCCGGTAGTGCTGCTGCCTTATACATGGTGCTTGACAACGAACTTATGCCCAGTGAAGACCGCGGTTCTATCAGGGTGTTTGCCCGTGGCCCAGATGGTGTGGGATTAAACTTTATGGACCGGCAGGCTGATAAAATGGAAGAAATTTTACTGCCTTATGTAGATGAGGGAGACATTGACTCTATCTATACTGTTGTCGGCCAATGGGATCCTAATTTGGTATTTATTACTGTACCACTTAAGCATTGGAGTGAGCGGAGTAAATCGCAGCAAGAGATTATTAACAGTATCAGTCCTGGATTAGCGGCAATCCCTGGCGCACCCGCCCGGGCTTTTGGCTCAAACAGCTTAAATCTCAGAGGCCAGGGTGGTGGTATTGAACTGGCATTAACCGGCGAGTCTTACAGCGGTATTTTTGCCGCTGCCCAGGCCTTCTCTCAAGCCATTCAAAAAAATATGCCTGAACTTGGTATGCCACGGATATCTTATCAACCTACACAGCCACAATTACGAGTCAATATCGATCGCAGACGGGCTGAAGAGTTGGGTGTGCCGCTGACGGATATTTCCACCACTTTACGGGTCGCAATTAATGGTGCAGATTTAGCCGACTTAAACGTTGGCGATCAATCAGTTCCTATTATTTTACAAGCCGCAGCAAGTTCGGTAACGGATCCTTCAGATTTAGCAAATTTATACGTCGGTTCGCGCACGGGTGGTCTGGTTCCGTTATCCAGTCTGGCTTATATATCTGAAGAAGGGGTGGCCGCCGAGTTGGAACGGCAAGCGCAAAGACGCGCCATTGAAATGGAAATGGAACTGCCAGCTGATTTATCAATGGAACAAGCGGTAGAGCAATTACGCAGACTGGCCCAACAGGAATTGCCTGCTAATATTGGTTTAGTGTTCCTGGGTGAAGCCTTAACCTTTGAAGAAACCGCCCGTGAAATTACCCTGACCTATATCTTGGCCTTTATCATCGTTTTGCTGGTATTAGCAGCACAATTTGAGAGTGCCAACAGTGCTCTGGTGGTGATGGCGACAGTGCCTTTTGGTATAGCCGCGGCCTTGTTTGCCCTGTTTTTAACCGGCACCTCTATTAACATCTATTCTCAAATTGGTTTAGTGATGTTAATCGGTTTACTCGCAAAAAACGCTATTCTGCTGGTCGAGTTTGCCGATCAATTACGCGATCGAGGCTACAGTGTGCGAGATGCGGTGGAACAGGCCGCTCAAATTCGCTTACGGCCTATTGCAATGACACTATTGTCAACTTTGCTGGGCGGCTTACCTCTTATTTTATCTACCGGTGCAGGGGCAGAAGCTCGGAATGCCATTGGTTGGGTGGTGTTTGGCGGCCTGGGTATCGCGGTGGTATTCACGCTATATCTTACGCCGGTGTTATATCTGGCGCTGGCCCGCTTTGCTAAACCCCGGGCCGATGAAAGTATCCGGCTTGAAAATGAATTACAAGCGGCACAGCAACTTGATGTAGGTGCCTGAGGTGAATGTAAATGGTAAATAAGTCTTCCCGGGTACCCGCCAATAGAATGAGTCGTCTGGGTGGCTTAGCTTCTCTGGCCAGCCGCGTGGCGGGCGGTATGTTAGCAGAAGGTGCCCGACAACTTGCTCAGGGTAAGCGGCCTGATACTAAAACGATGTTGCTGACCCCTGCAAACGTGCGCAGGCTGGCCGATCAACTGGCCCATATGCGCGGTGCGGCGATGAAGTTAGGCCAATTGTTGTCGATGGACGCGGGTGACTTAATGCCTGCCGAGTTAGCCCAACTGCTGGCTAAGCTGCGGGCAAATGCTAATCCTATGCCTGCGAAACAATTAGCCCAGGTACTGCGCCAGGAGTTAGGTGAACAGTGGCAGCAGCACTTTGCCGATTTTACCTTTGCACCTATGGCAGCGGCCTCTATTGGTCAGTTGCATCAGGCCTATCACGATAACGGCAGTAAACTGGCCGTAAAAGTGCAATATCCAGGAATAAAAGCCAGTATCGACAGTGATGTTGATAATGTGGCTACCTTGCTTAAATTAACGGGGCTGATACCTGATGGTGTTGCTTATCAGCGCTTGTTATCTGAAGCAAAACGCCAGTTGAAAAATGAGGCCGATTATCTGCAGGAGGCCCATTATTTACAACGTTATCGGCAATATCTGGCAGCGGATGATGCCTATGTAGTACCGCAGGTTTTGCCACAGTTAAGCACCAGCAATATTTTGGTGATGACGTATGTAACAGGTGAGCCGATTGAAGTATTACAACAAGCGCCACAAGCTGAGCGGGACAGGGTGATAAGCTTGATGTTTTCCTTGTTCTTTCGCGAGTTATTTGAATTTAAATTAGTACAAACAGATCCTAATTTTGCCAATTATCTGTATAACCAGCAGACGGCGCAATTAGTGTTATTAGATTTTGGTGCTTGTCGTGACTACTCAAATGACATTAGCCAGAGTTATCAGCTGTTGTTTACCTCGGCTTGTGTGAATGACAGGGCAGGTATTGAGCGCGCGTTAACGCAGATAGGTTTTTTTAGCGAACACATTTTAGCGGAGCAAAAACAGGCCGTGCTTAATCTGGTGGAGTTGGCTTGTGAACCAGTTAAGCACAACCTCGCCTATGACTTTGCTACCAGTGATTTGGCGTTACGCTTACGTGAAGCCGGCACCGAGTTAAGTCTTAAAAAAAATTACTGGCATAGCCCGCCGGCAGACGCGCTATTTTTGCATCGCAAAATTGCTGGTTTATATCTGTTGGCGGCCAGACTGGGCGCTAAAGTGAACGTCCGCGCCTTGTTATTGCCGTTTTTAGCGTTACAGCAAGGGCCACCAGCGGCAAAGCAACAGCTTGAGCCACAGTTGCTGCAAGATAATATCAAGCCTCAACCACAGGATCGTTATGAATAGGGTTAACGCAAAACAGTTGGTGCGGAGGCTAAGTATTATACTTGGCTGTAGTTTGCCGCTTTATAGTGCGACCGCGGCAGAAAATGCCCAGCCTGATGCCCAATATAGTTACCAGCAAGCCGCGCCTGCGTTACCTCTATGGGAAGCCGGACTTATTGGTATCAGTATTAACCAATTGGCTTATCCTGGTGCAGCAGAGCAGGTACAGCGTAGCTTGATAGTCCCTTATCTGGTTTATCGTGGTAATTGGTTTCGTGCCGATAGAGAAAACCTTGGATTCAGAGCAATAAAAACCGACACCATAGAGTTGGATCTTGGTTTTGCCGGTGCACTGGGCGCCGGTAAATCGGATATTGCGGCGCGTGAGGGTATGGCTAAACTGGGTAATTTAGTGGAAGCGGGCCCACGTTTACGCTGGACGCTGACTAACGATTTTTTGGGTGCCAGACTGCGTGCCGATTTTCCACTGCGGGCGGTGTTTGATATCAATGACAGCCTGCGCTTTAACGGGGTAAGTTTTGAACCCTCTCTAAACGCTGATGTGATAAGTGAGGCGGGAATATTTTATAATTTACGGCTTAGCACATTGTTTGGCAGTGAGCAGCTTAATGAGTATTTTTATCAGGTTAACGCTTTAGATGCGACAGCTGAGCGGCCTGAGTATGATGCAAAGGCTGGCTATATGGCGCTTAGAGGATCGCTCAGTATTGGGAAACGCTTTTCAAAAAACTGGCGGGCCTTTGGCTTTGGCCGCTATGAATGGACGCAAGGGGCAGCGAACAAACAGAGCCCCCTGATGTTAAACAGTGGCGGTTGGTCGGTCGGCATTGGCGTTACTTATGTCTTTGCCGAATCAAGCCGCCTGGCGGGTGAATAACGCCTTAGGTTTTACTAAAGTCGGCGCTGCTGTGACGTTCTGGCAGTTGCTGACCCTCACCCCAGTTGCGGTTAACCATGGCACCACGAGTTACCGCCGTGCGTTGTTCTAATTGCTTGGCCCAGCGTTGCAGGTGTTCATATTGCTGCACTTGCAAAAATTCAGCGGCATTATACAAGCGGCCTAATGCCAAAGCACCATACCAGGGCCAGATGGCCATGTCGGCGATACTGTAGTCAGAGCCTGCGACATATTCGTGCTGTGCCAGTTGTTTATCTAATACATCAAGCTGACGTTTGGCTTCCATCGCATAACGGTTTATCGGATATTCCAGTTTTTCAGGTGCATACGCATAAAAGTGGCCAAAGCCTCCTCCTAAGAAAGGTGCGCTTCCCATTTGCCAGAACAGCCAGTTCATGACTTCTGTGCGCCCGGCCAGCGTTTTGGGTATAAAATGACCGAACTTTTCCGCTAAGTAGAGTAAAATTGACCCTGATTCAAACACCCGTACTTGAGTTGTCGTATCAAGCAATGCCGGAATTTTGGAGTTGGGGTTAAGCTCAACAAAACCACTGCCAAATTGATCGCCATCTTTAATACTAATCAGCCAGGCATCATATTCCGCCTCTTTAATTCCCAGTGCTAACAGCTCTTCCAGTAAAATGGTGACTTTTACGCCGTTGGGGGTGGCTAATGAATACAGCTGCAATGGTTGTTTGCCAACAGGTAAGGTTTTGTCATGGGTGGCACCGGCGACAGGTCGGTTAATACTGGCAAACTGTCCGCCATTTTGGGCATCCCAGGTCCATATTTGGGGTGGGGTATAGGTGTTGCTCATATAACCTCCTGATTATTTTGTCTGTTCAACGTAAATGCCTTGCTTAGATATGGGTTTAGTTTAGCGTTAATACAAGGCTAAACGACAATGAGTACTTGCTTGAATAACCTCGACTTAATATTCAGTTGCAAACAAAAACCGGCTTTACTAATGCTTTTTTGCAGCCTGTTGCTGGCAGGCTGTGCACAACCACACCGGCTGGATACTCAGCCGGTTGACACCAGCAATCGGCTTAGTAATGTCAGCTACGGCGGTTTGTTAGTGTTACCCTACGAGCAGCGAAGTATCAGATTGGCGTATGGTGATGACCCTTTGCAATTTGGCCAGTTGTATCTGCCTGAGCCATCTAATTTATCAGCGCCCTTAGTGGTATTTATTCATGGTGGTTGTTGGTTAAGTACTTATGATATCAGCCACAGCAAAGCTTTTAGTCAGGCGTTGGCAGCGCAAGGTTTTGCGGTTTGGTCAATAGAATACCGGCGCAGTAGCGATAAGGGCGGAGGCTGGCCAGGCAGCTTTGAAGATGTGCTTGCTGCGCTGAGTTTTGTTGATAGGGGCTTGGCACATTACCCCGTAGACTCTTCACGGCTGATCCTTGCCGGGCATTCTGCAGGAGGACACTTAGCACTTCTGGCCGCGGGCCATGCTTACGCTTATTCAGAAAGTTATCCATATGTGCATGCTGTTGTTGGTTTAGCCGCTATTACTGACTTAGTGGCCTATGCTTCGGGTGACAACAGTTGCCAGCGTGCCAGTCTGCAGTTTATGGGGGGAACGGTGGCTGACATTCCAGAGCAATACCAGCAGGCCAATCCGCAGCAGCAAGTTTTGCATCCGGCCAGCATCTTGTTACAGGGAAGCACAGACAGCATAGTGCCACTGAGTCAGGCGATAGATAGCAGCTTACCTTATAACATCATCAATGATGCCGGACATTTTGATTGGATCCACCCCCATACTCAGGCGTATAAACAGGTTGTTTTGACGCTGCAGGAGCTTTTAGCACAGTGAATATATCTTTAAATACACACCAAAAAATCACCTTTGAGCAGCTAGTGGTGCTGGATCAACAAGATCCATTTGCTACAAAACGTGCCGAGTTTTCGCTACCGGAGTCTTTGTTATATCTGGATGGCAACTCTTTAGGTGCCATGCCTAAAGCGGCGGCGGTTAGAGCGCAGCAGGTGATGCTGCAACAGTGGTCAGCCGATCTTATTACCAGTTGGAACCGCCACCAGTGGATAGATTTACCAAGCATTGTGGCTGAAAAAATTGCCCCTTTGATTGGGGCGGCACCAGGGCAGGTGATTTGTTGCGATTCGACCTCAGTAAACCTATTTAAAGTACTTAGCTGTGCCATGTTAATGCAGCAAACGGCGGGGGAAAACAAACGTCCTATAGTGTTATCACAGGCCGGTAATTTCCCCACAGACTTATATATGGTTGAGGGTTTAGCCAGTTTAATTGGTATAGCGCACTGTCAGTTGAGACTGGTGGAAACCTCAGATGACAACGCTGAACAGCGACTTGAGCAAGCGCTAACTGATGATGTGGCCGTGCTGCTGTTAACCCAGGTGGATTTTCGTAGCGGCCGCTTATTGGATATGCAAAGACTTACCCGGGCAGCCCATGCCAAAGGTGTATTGGTGATCTGGGATCTGGCGCACAGTGCCGGTGCTTTACCGGTTGAACTTGATGCCTGTGATGTCGATTTTGCCATTGGTTGTGGCTATAAATATTTAAATGGTGGCCCGGGTGCGCCGGCATTTATTTATGCCGCTAAACGCCATCATGCCAATATCAGCCAGCCACTGAGTGGTTGGATGGGGCACACTACGCCTTTTAGTTTCACGCCACACTATGCAAAAGCAGCAGGTATAAAGCAGTTTTTAACCGGCACCCCGGCTATTTTATCGATGAGTGTGCTGGATGCCGCGCTTGAGGTATTCAGGGATGTGGACATGCAGCAACTACGGGCAAAGTCACTGGCACTAAGCGATATTTTCCAAACATTAGTCTTGCAGCACCCCAGCCTTAACAGCTTAACCTTAGTGACTCCACTACAAAACAGAGGCAGCCAGTTGGCCTATCAACACCCAGAAGCTTATGCCATTTGCCAGGCATTAATTGCGCAGGGTGTGGTGGCCGATTTTCGTGCTCCTAACATTCTGCGTTTAGGCTTTACACCACTGTATTTACGCTATGTTGATATGTACCAAGCGGTAGCGATCCTGGCGGACGTTGTCGCGAGCAAGGCGTATGAGCGGCCAGAATACCGTTTGCAGCACAAGGTTACCTGAGATGCTGCAACTACGTTGGCTGGATAGCTTAGCAGCGTTGAGTAGCGAGCAATGGGATAGGCTTTTTGCAGATCCTCCTGGCAACGCTAATGTTAACCCTTTTTGTTGTCACGCTTTTTTGTTGGCGTTAGAGCAGGGTGGCAGTGTCGATGGCAACAGCGGTTGGCGCAGCCGGCATTTAACTGTGTGGCAAGATGAGCACTTAATTGCTGCCGTACCGGGCTATATAAAAACACACTCGTATGGTGAATATCTGTTTGATTGGCAAATTGCTGAGGCCTATCAGCAGTATGGATTAAAATATTACCCGAAGTGGATTGCGGCTATTCCTTTTACTCCGGTAACAGGGCCCAGGTTAGGTTTGCTGGATACTGCTTTAGCAGACAGTGTGTTGCCGATAATTGTTGCTGCGCTCAGGCAACAGCTTCAACTTGCTGCTATCAGCTGTGTGCAATGGCTTTACATCAGCAAGGCTCTGCAACAGCAGTTAAGCGCCCAGGGCTTTTTAGCGCGCCAAGATGTGCAATTTTTATGGCACAACCGTGGCTACAGTAGTTTTGATGATTTTTTACAGCAGCTTAATTCACGTAAACGCAAACAAATTAAGCAGGAGCGCCAGCGCGTTGCCGGTTTTACGATTAAAACCCTGAACGGCGCTGATATCTCGGCACAAGACTGGCAAAGCATTAATCGCTGTTATCAGGCGACCTATTTAAAGCGATCTGGCCATCATGGTTATATTACTGAGCACAGTTTTAAGCTGATAAAAGACAGTATGGCAGCAAGCTTATTGGTGTTTGCTGCCTATGCAACTGATGACTCCGAAACAGATGAAGCCCCCAAGCTGCTAGCTGCAGCCTTGTGCTTTAAGAGCGCAGATACTCTCTATGGCCGTTACTGGGGCGCCTTAACCCAGGCCGAACATTTACATTTTGAATTGTGTTACTACCAGGGGATTGATTATTGCATTGCGCATGGACTAACACGGTTTGATGCCGGCGCTCAGGGTGAGCACAAGCTTAAACGCGGCTTTGAACCAGTAACGCGTTATGGTAGCTATTTGTTTGCTGATACCCCGCTAAGCCCTGCTATTGCTCAATACTTTAAGCATGAGGCTGAGCATCTAATGAATTATCAGCAAGCCGCGATTAGCGCCTTACCTTTTAAACAGTCTGAGCATAAGTAATGAGAGCGATAAGCTTTTATTGCGTTTGATTGTGGGCGGGAGCTGGCTATTAATTTATATTTTTAGTCAACCACAGTAGCCGGTTGTTGGCCGGCATTGCAATATCTTGTTGAAGTGTAAAGCCTTGTGCGCTGGCCAGTGATAGTACTTGCTCAATATCACGGATACCCATAGCCGGGTCACGGCTTTTTAAGCTGCGATCAAACGCCTGATTACTGTCGCTGGTAAATTGGCCCTGATAATTAAAAGGGCCATAAATACAGAGTACCGCTTCAGCTTTGGTCAGCTCATTTAAGCGGCTAAATAACCGCTGTACCACAGACCAGGGCATAATGTGTAGGGTATTAGCACTAAACAGGCCATCAGATGGTGCTGGTGCTTTGTCTTGTGTGACATCCAGACAGACGGCAGGGGCTAAATTAGCTAGTGTGGCACGGCGAATACGTTCATTCAGCGCTGGCAAATATTGTGCTTGATCAGAGGCTTGCCATTGTAAATGCGGCAGTTGCTGAGCAAAATACAACGCATGTTGCCCCGTACCACTGCCCACTTCCAGTACCGATTGGCATGTTGCAAAAGCCTGCTTTAGTACTTCAGCAATAGGGCCTTTATTGTTTTCACAGGCTTGGGAGTAGGGTAAGTCAGCGTCAAATAGCATAATATTATTCAGCCCCTTTATTGTTCGAGGCATCAGTATGGGTTACTGGGCCAATAATCAAAGCATCCAGTTCGCCTAAGCGTTTTACATCTTTATTGGCATAATTGAAATGCTGCAACACATAGCGCATGGCATTTAAGCGGGCGCGCTTTTTACAGTCTGATTTAATGATAATCCAGGGCGCATGGGTACTGTGGGTTTGGCTAAACATGGCTTCTTTGGCTTTGGTGTAATCATCCCAGCGATCAAGTGAGGCGCGGTCAATCGGGCTTAACTTCCACTGTTTCAGCGGATGCGACTCCCGCTCAGTAAAACGCCTTCTTTGCTCATCCCGGCTTACTGAAAACCAAAACTTAATCACATGAATACCGGATGAAGTAAGACTGTGCTCAAAATCCGGCACCTGCTGCATAAAATCGAGATATTGCTGCTCAGTACAAAAATTCATTACACGTTCTACACCCGCGCGGTTATACCAGGAACGATCAAACAGCACTATTTCACCGGCAGTAGGCAGATGTTGTACATAACGCTGAAAATACCATTGGCCTTGCTCAACCGCTGTGGGTTTTTCAAGGGCGACTACTCTGGCACCACGCGGGTTAAGATGTTCCATAAAACGCTTAATGGTGCCACCTTTACCCGCGGCATCCCGGCCTTCAAATAAAATCACCAGCCGCGAGCCGGTATCTTTAACCCAGTGCTGTAACTTTAATAACTCAACCTGCAAGTTGTATTTTTGTTTTTCATAGCTTTTACGTTGTAAGCGGTTTTTATAAGGGTAGGGGCTGTGAACGTCATCAGTAAAGCGCTCGGTATCCAGTTCAACACTACTGCGGTTAAAGCTGTTTACATGTTCGCGCAGCATAGATTTACTGAGCAAGGCGATATCATCAGGTGAGGCGCCTTGCAAAATAGCTTTGAATTGGGTACTAAAATCAGCAATGGATGCGGGATCTGCATCATCAATACTGCGGCTGATAATGTCATCAAGTACCACTTCCAGTGATTGATAGCCGGATAATAGCCGTTGTTTCACCGTAGCTTGTGCAATAGCTCCGGGGCTGAGTTCCTTAAGGGTGTCGGTATCAGCTAAAGCCGTTTGTAGTGAACCCGTGCTATTGGCGGTTGCTTCCGAGTCTGTTTTTGGCATGCCGTTTTCCTGTTGTTGGGTTTATGTCCAGTATAGCAATGCCTTACTGTTTGATATAACGTTAAATTTAGCCAGAATTAGACAAGATGGACGATTTGATAAACGTTGAAGCTACTACGGGCGAAGGATGCCGCAAGGCTGCTGACTATCGGTTAAGTGTGCTGAATAAAAAGCATCAAGCAGCAACTGTGCCCAAATAAGGTGTCCTTTGGCTGAGGGGTGAAAACCGTCTGTTGCCAGTATATCGGGCGTTAACGCTTGCTTGCTGCTAACCAGTTGTGCCTTGGGCCAGTTTTTCAGCTCGTTGGCCAAAGCCTGATTTAGCATAGCGGCTTTTAAGCCTAACCAAATATTTAAGGGCGAGGGCAACGCCGTAAAGTGCTGCATCGGCGGTATAGCACTAAATAACACTTGAGGGTTGGTAAAATCAGTGGTGAGTCTGGTTAATAGGGTTGAAATCTGCTGTTGAAACTCTGCTTTATTGCGCAGCGCGGTAACGTCATTGACACCAATCGATACCACTACCAGATCTAACGGATATACCGCGTTTTTGTGTGAGTACAGCTGTTGCAATAAGGTGTTTAAGCCAGGGCTATCGAGCCCGGTTTTCGCGGCAAGTTGCCAGGTTACCTGATACCGCTCTGCCAATAACGCCACCAGCTGGCCAGATAACGCCTGCTGTTGCTCTGAAACGCCAACCCCGGCAGCAGCTGAGTCGCCACAAATCAACAAACGTAGTGGTTCACCACTACCCGAGATACCATTGCGCCGGCCGGCGGCTTCAGGTAAGCGCAGTGCTAATTTACGCACCCGCTTACCTTGCCAATACAACAGCGGCCAACCGACAACAGTAAGCAGTAGCCACAGGCCGCTAATAACATGCTGTTTTAAAGGCGTTGAGGATTTCATCTTGGGATCACACTATTAGCGGTACACATTTTCTATGCTATTATTTAAAAAAAATAAATTAGGAACATCGGTTATGATTCGGGCAGCACTGCTTTTAAGTGTAGTGACTTTAGTGTCAACTACTGCTGTTGCCGCATCTCAACCAGCACTAGTGTGGTGTTTTGATAATTTACCACCACGCCAATACTACGACGCCGGAAAAGAACCCGTTGGTGCTATGGTAGAGCTAATGAAGGACCTTGCCAAGCGCTTAGATACTGAGCTGGGCTATACAGTACCCACACCGACAGTGCGTTGTTTGCAGCAACTGGAACAGGGTGAAGTGGATATTGTTGCAGGCTTGCTGCTCACAGCAGAAAGACAGCAACGGTTTTTCATGTTTCCTTTTGATTCTGCGCGTCCAAACAGTTGGTTTATCAATCAACAATATCCGTTAGCGGCTGAGCAACCGCTGCGCCTGACGTTCATTAAAACCCAAGTGCAGGCGGCAGAAGCAGCGCAACAACTGAGTCAAGCCGGCCATCAGGTACATTTAGCGGCAGATTATGACACAGCGTTGGCTGATCTTTTTTTCAATAAAACCGATGTTGTAGTTGGCCCTGAACATATTACCCAAAAACACATTGCCCAAAATGGCCGCTACCAGAGAGATTTGGTTTTAGCACCACAAGAATATCAGCAGCAGGTTGAAGCCCATATCGCCATCAGCAAAAAAGGCCGCTTCGCAAACCGGGCGGATGAAATAGAACGCATTGTCCAAGACATCAGAGCATCAGGCCGTTATCAGTTTTATTAAGCAAGACAAAAGCGACGTCGCTAACGATAAGTAACTATTGAAATGCAGGGGTCCTGAGCAGCAAAAGAGCACCTTTAATAATATTGCATTTAACATAATATACATTATGGGTCATCTATTGACTAGGTTATTTTCTGCTTTTTAACCCATGCTATATGGGTTTGTATTTTTGCATCGTTCTGCAATTGCGTTAACGTGTTTAAATGCTTACCTAACATCATTTCATCGTAAAAGGTGTGTATTGCTTTATGGCAAAGCTGACAAAGCATCACACCCATTTGGCATTGTGCTTTATTAAAGTGTTTTTTGAAATAATTGCGACGGTGCATTTTTTTAGGAATTAAGTGATGAAACGTCAGCTGGCACTGACGCTCACATAATTGACATGAAGCAATTGATGTTTTTGACATGATACTTTCGATAATTACGGTAGCGTTCTAAATTTTAAATAATTTAACGTTAGCTTTGTGCTTATGGTTTAGTTATTTTAAATCTGATATGTCCCACAAAGCGTAAAGCATAAAATAGCTCTTGGAGATTTTTATGCTGCATGCTTTACGACAATGTTTCTGTAAAACATTAATAGCATTACTGATTGCTTTAAATGCTATTACGGCTAAAGCTGTAGCAGATACCTCGACTAACTCATTGGTAAAATTAGCCACTCAAAACGCTTTAGAACAAGAGATAGTTATGCCTGGAACCATTGCGTTGAATTTCAGTAACCTCAAGCATTTTAAAAATGTGCGACTGATCCATGATACCGTTATGGGGGGCCGTTCTGATGGCTTATTAACGCGTTTAGCTGAGCCTGCGGGGTTAAGGTTTGAAGGACATTTATCGTTAGCAAATAATGGCGGTTTTGCTTCTGCAGAGTTTGCCCTGGCGCAAGCATTGCCTGCGGTAGAATTCAGGACCCTGGAATTAGCAGCATTAGCCGATGGCCGCAAATATCAATTGCGACTAAAAACCCCTTTTATTCCTCAAGGCGTGGCTTATGTCGCAGAGTTTCAAAGCAGTTCGCAATTGCAGCGATATCAGTTTGAGCCGTTCAATTTTCGTGGTCAATTTCGTGGTCGTTTAGTAACGGGATTACCCGCACTTAATTTTTCCGATGTCAGCCATATTAGTCTGATGCTCGCTGACAGTAATCAGGGAACTTTTGCCATAGAATTATTTACTATTCAATTCTCAGCGCTGCAAAGCATCTAATCTTAATCAGCTTTGCACATCTACTGCCTTAATACCTACCTGAGTAATAACACCTTGCTCATCTAACTCACGCACCGTAAGCAGTAATTGATCCAGGCGCACCTGATCGCCAATAACCACACGGCGGTGAAAACGCTCAGTAATATAAGAAGATAAACTTTGCTGCTTATTCTGATCCGTAAGATTTATCGTATAAAACGCATCTAAATCTGCCAGACTAATGGCACCATTAAGTACAAAGTCACCAAAGAAATTACTGTTACTCAGGCCTGATGTCTCTGCTTCACTGGCCAGTACCTCACTGATTTTTTTCACGTCAGTAATTTTAGCTAATACCATTAACGTATCGTTGCTGTTAAACACCGGGTCATGCAGCGGTAATAGCCATTCGCCATCGCGAATTACCCCTAAAAACTGAATGGGTACCGTAAATTTTAAATCGGGCCAGCAGACGCCGCGGATCGGTGATTGCTCTTTAACGTTAAACGCCAATACCTCCATCACATCCTTACTGGGTATCGCGTCTAAAGGCATAGCCTGATCCGGTTGCAGCTCTGCCGGCACCTCCAGTTTTAACCAGCGCGCAACAGGCACTAAACTCCAGCCTTGCAGCATCAGTGAGACGATAACCACGACAAAGGCCACGTCAAAATACAGATGCTCATTAGGTACACCAGCCAACCAGGGAAATAACGCCAATATAATAGGTACTGCGCCCCTTAAACCGACCCAACTTATAAATACTTGATCTTTAAATGGAAAATGAAACGGAATTAAACTAATAAACACAGCCAGTGGCCGGGCGATAAAAATCAGTACCGCCGCCAATACCAGCGCATCCCAGAAGTGCTCCATTAAGTTGCTCGGTGAAACCAGCAAACCCAGCATTAAAAACATACTAATTTGGCTGATCCAGGCCAGGCCATCATGCATTCTTAAGATATGAATAATTTGCGGTAAACGGGCATTGCCGACGATATAGCCCATTAAATAGACGGCTAAAAATCCACTGCCGCCAAAGTAGTTAGTAATGGCATAAATAAAGATACTACTGGCAACCGCCAACAGCGGGAAAAATGCGAAACTTAGTGGTAACTTACGGCATAAAAAGACAAAGATACGCCCTGCCCCATAACCCATAGCGCCACCAACTATGGCTTGCTGAATAAAGGCAACGGGTACATACCAGTTTAAACTGGCGTCTTGTGCTAACAAACCGACCAAAGTAAAGGTCAGCATTACGGCCATAGGATCATTACTGCCAGATTCAATTTCTAGTGTTGAAGCAACCCGCTCTTTGATTTTTAAACGTTGCGACTGGAAAATAGAAAATACGGCAGCGGCATCGGTTGAGCTTAGAATGGCGCCCAGTAATAAGCCTTCAATCCAGGAAAGCTCTAATAACCAGGCGGCTGCCAAACCAACAGTGCCACAGGTAATTATTACGCCCAGAGTAGCAAGCATAGAGGCGGGAGCTAAAGCAACCCGAAACCGCTCCGGATGTGTGCGCATACCACCATCAAATAAGATAATGACCAACGCAATAGAGCCAATTAAAAACGCGACTTCAGGATTAGCAAACTGGATGCCGCCTAAGCCATCTTCACCCGCTATCATACCGATAATAAGGAAGATCAATAGCATAGGTGCACCAAGCCGCGCAGAGATTAGCGTGGCGATAATGCTGACAAAAAATAATAAACCGCCAATTAATATTGCGAGGTTGATCGCATCCACCCTAACCTCCCGATTAATTAAGCGTCAGATAATTCCTTTACTATAGCTTGTAAGGCATGCAATGGCTGAGCCGCCTGCGTGATAGGCCGGCCTATCACTAAATAATCAACGCCAGCGGCGATGGCCGCTTTGGGTGTCATCACCCTTTTCTGATCATCCAATGCACTGCTGGCCGGACGAATACCAGGTGTAACCAATTGAAAACTTGCACCAAATTGTTGTTTAAGTGCCATCGCTTCTTGTGCAGAACATACTACACCATCTAAACCGGATTGGGCAGTTAATGCCGCCAGTTTCATTACCTGCTGCGCGGGCGTCAAGTTAATCCCCAGCTCAAGTAAATCACTTTGTTCCATACTGGTTAATACTGTCACCGCAATTAACTTAGGTTTGTTGTGAGCAAACGGTTGCAACGCCGCTACCGCAGCCTGCATCATACGGCTACCACCACTGGCATGCACATTGACCATCCATACGCCTAAATCTGCGGCGGCGGCCACAGCTTTGGCTACTGTGTTGGGGATGTCATGAAATTTTAAATCCAGAAACACTTCAAATTGCCGACGCTGCAACTCAGTAACAAAGTCTGGGCCAAAATGGGTAAACATTTCTTTGCCTACTTTTAAGCGGCACAAGCTGGGATCTAACTGACTAACTAAATTTAACGCGGCGTCTCGTTGCTGAAAATCCAGGGCAACAACAATGGGCGACTGACAATGCATAACCATTCCTATCTAAAATTCAAAACGTAAAAAACATAGAATACCAAATCTAACGGCCATCAATACCAGTAATAGGTTCAACCGTTTCCCACTGCTGACAGGAGGGACAGAGCCAATACTGCTGCCGGGTTTTAAAGCCACAATTGCGGCAACTGTAAAGCACCTTACTGGCAAGATAAGCATTGACCAGATCTTCTACCTGAGACAGCACTTCGGCAGCAACCGGTGATTGTTGCTGACGCAGCTGTAATAGCTTTTGGAATAAGCGGATACTTGGCTGTTGCCGCAGTTTATCCAATAAAAAATGCTCAGCCGCTTTTGACGAGCCATGTTCATTTAACCAGTCAGCCAGGTAGATGCGGGCACTGATATTTTGTTGTTTCTCGGCAAGAGTAGTCAGTAACTGATACCACTCATCAGCCGTAAACTCGCATTGTGCCAATAAGGGCAGTACCTCGGCACTCCATTGTGGCTTTTGCTGTAATAGCGCTAATAAGCAATGCTTTGCCTGTGTATGCTGTTGCTGAGCTAAATATAATGTTGCCAATTCAAAACGAGGCCGCACGGACATTGGGTAGGTATCAGACAACTGCTGCCAGGCAATACTGTTGTCAGTAGCGTTAGCTGGCGTATCAGTAATGGCTTCAACCTTAGTTATGCTAGCTAATAAAGCTTCACTTTGAATATTGGCCAGCGCTATACGTAAGCTTTTTGATTGGGTTTTTTCTACCTGCGCGGTTAAGGCTACGGCTTTATGCCAGTCGTGGGTGGCGACAAAAATACTAAATAACTGTTTTAATACCTGTTCGCGTAACAGGTCAGATTTAACTAATTCCTGCAGTAATTTTTCAGCCCGATCGAAAATGCCAGCGGAGAAATAATCTTTTGCCAATTCAAATTGAATTTGCTGCGCCTGCGGCTTGGGTAGCGATAATTGATGCAGTTTTTCATGGATACGAATGGCTTTATCCCAGTCGCCTTTGCGGCGGAATAAATTGGCTAGTGCCAGATAGGTGTCGATGGTAGCGGCTTCAATGTCCAACAGTTCAAGTAGTTGCTCTATGGCTTTATCTTCTTGATCCGTTAATAAAAAATTTAAACCAGAGGATAAATTACGGGTCACATTGGCGCGACCTTTTAACTCGCTGTGTTTAGCACTATTTCTGCCCATAAACCAACCGTAAGCGGCGGCAACGGGTAATAACAGAAATAGCAGCTCTGGCATAATGTCAGGATTTAGCGAGTTTGTGGCGTGACGCCTGGCGTAGTCGCCGACCTAACGCATATAAGGCTGCGAGCAGCAGCCCCAGCAGTACGCCCAGTACTAAAAAGAGTACAGCGACATCAACAACGCGTAAAGGAAAGGAAATGACGAGCAGATGTAATTCAGTCATCTGCTGGTTAATAGAACCAAAAATGATACCGCTGATAGCGACAACAACAATAACGATCAAAAACAACAATTTGCGCAACGTAAACTCCATGCGGTTGGTCGCTCACTGCGGCAAGCAGAGCGCTCAGGTGTTGTCTTTCACCCGATCACGTAATTCTTTACCCGGCTTGAAATGCGGTACATGTTTACCGTCCAATTCAACTTTATCACCGGTTTTAGGGTTACGACCTATCCGTGGTGCGCGATAATGCAGTGAAAAGCTGCCGAAGCCGCGAATTTCAATGCGTTCGTTAGATGATAGTGATTGTGCCATCTGTTCAAGAATTTCTTTAACAGAGGCCTCAACATCCTTGACCTGAATATGTGGGAAATCAGTGGCTAGCTTTTCAATCAATTCAGACTTGGTCATAGACCCTCCTGTTTCATCACCGGATAAAACAAGCAGGAGGCAGATGCCCCCTGCTTGTGTGCAATTAATCCTGCTTTTGTGCAGCCTTAAATGCTTCAGCCATGGCGTTACCACCAAAGTCAGCTTCTTGCTGCTGCTTGGTATTCACAGTATCCATTGCTTCTTTTTCTTCAGCTTCGAATTTAGCTTTGATTGACAGGCTGATTACGCGGTTTTTGCGATCCACACCCATTAAACGAGCTTCAACTTCTTCGCCAACTTTCAGTACGGTTGATGCATCTTCAATACGCTCACGAGCGATATCAGACACACGAACATAACCTTCAACTGCACCTTCTAACATTACAGTAGCGCCTTTAGCGTCAACGGCAGTGACTTCACCTTTAACGATAGCACCTTTTTTGTTGTCAGCAAGGTAACCATTGAACGGATCTTCATCCAGTTGTTTGATACCTAAAGAAATACGCTCGCGCTCTGGGTCAACTTGTAACACAACAGCGTGTACTTCGTCGCCTTTCTTGAATTCACGAACCGCTTCTTCGCCAGTGGCGTTCCAGCTGATGTCAGATAAGTGAACCAGACCATCGATGCCGCCATCTAAACCGATGAAGATACCGAAGTCAGTGATTGACTTGATCTTACCGCTTACGCGATCACCCTTGTTAAAGCCCTTAGCGAACTCTTCCCATGGGTTAGCTTTACACTGTTTCAGGCCTAAAGAAATACGACGACGTTCTTCATCGATTTCCAGTACCATAACTTCCACAGAATCACCAAGGTTAACAACCTTAGATGGGTGGATGTTTTTGTTGGTCCAGTCCATTTCAGAAACGTGTACTAAGCCTTCTACGCCTTCTTCGATTTCTACGAAGCAGCCGTAATCAGTCAGGTTAGTAACGCGACCAGTGATGCGAGCACCTTCCGGGTAACGTGAAGCGATAGCTGCCCACGGATCTTCGCCCATCTGTTTCAGGCCTAAAGATACGCGTTGCTTCTCGCGGTCGAATTTCAGTACTTTTACTGGAATTTCGTCGCCAACGTTAACGATTTCACTTGGGTGCTTAACGCGTTTCCATGCCATATCAGTGATATGCAGTAAGCCGTCAACGCCACCTAAGTCAACGAATGCACCGTAGTCAGTCAGGTTCTTAACGATACCTTTAACTTCCATGCCTTCTTCTAAGGTTTCTAACAGCTGATCACGTTCCTGGCTGCTTTCAGACTCGATCACCGCACGACGTGATACCACCACGTTGTTACGCTTTTGATCAAGTTTGATTACTTTGAATTCCAATTCTTTGTTTTCCAGGTGCAGCGTGTCGCGTACAGGACGCACATCTACTAATGAACCTGGCAGGAATGCACGAATACCGTCAACTTCAACCGTAAAACCGCCTTTAACTTTACCGGTAATAATACCAATAACGGTTTCTTTATCTTCGCAAGCTTTTTCCAGGCGAACCCAGGCTTCATGGCGCTTAGCTTTTTCACGAGATAATAAGGTCTCACCGAAACCATCTTCGATAGCGTCCAGCGCTACGTCAATGATGTCACCCACGCTGACTTCGATTTCACCGCTCAGAGATTTGAACTGTTCAACCGGGATAGCTGCTTCAGACTTCAGGCCGGCATCGACCATAACAACATCTTTTAATACAGCAACAATAGTACCTTTAACAATGGCACCTGGGCGGGTTTCGATGGTTTTGAGGCTTTCCTCAAAAAGTTGTGCAAAATTTTCAGTCATATTTCACTTTTTCAGTTAAGTGCGCCACAGAACATCATGTTCATATGGGGTTGCTAAGTTAACCGTTAAGCATCCTTGTTAACGGTTGTCCAAAATGTGGTTAAGGTTTAACTCACACTGACAGTTGCTTATCAAGCAGCAGCTGCCACGCCTCTTCCATCACTTGTTCAATAGATTTATTGGTCGAATCCAGCATATAGGCATCCGCGGCCGGTTTTAATGGCGCCGTTGCACGATTCATATCGCGCTCATCCCTAGCCTGGATTTCGCTCAAAAGGTCGCCGATATTAACATCTAAGCCCTTTTGTTTCAACTCTAAATAGCGGCGCTGCGCCCGCTCCTGCGGATCGGCAGTTAAAAATATTTTAACTTCTGCCTGAGGAAAAACGACGGTGCCCATATCACGGCCATCGGCCACTAGACCTGGCGTTTCAGCAAAACTGCGTTGCCGGCGTAATAAGGCTTCGCGTACTCGTGGTAGAGAGGCAATTTTGGATGCGACATCGGCTACTTCCTGAGTACGAATGGTATGAGACACATTCTCACCTTCCAGGGTGACTTTGGTATTACCTTGCTCGTCAGGGCTAAATTGCACATCAAGATGTGCCGCTAAGGGTTGAAGCGCTTCTTCGTCAGTGGGATCAATCTGGTGGTGCATCGCCGCTAAGGCTAACACCCGATAGATGGCGCCACTGTCGAGTAAATGCCAGCCAAGTTTTTGTGCAAGCAGCCGACTTACGGTGCCTTTACCTGAACCACCAGGTCCGTCTATGGTGATTACCGGTGCATACTGTGGCATTCAACCTCCTATTAGCTTATTCAAATGGGGTGACTCAAAACGGCGCTATTATACAGCTTTTTGTGACAAAAGCTGTGTTTAGTTGATGATGCGATACCAATAACGCGCACCCTTGAGGGTAACGCGTTATCATTTAGTTAGCGAGAAAGTTGCAAAAACCGTTGAAAATAATCAGGAAAGGTCTTAGCCGTACAATCCGGATCTTCGATGGTTACCGCGGTATCGCTAAGCGCAACCAACGAAAAACACATTGCCATTCTGTGATCGTTATAAGTAGCAATGCTGGCATGCGTCAGCGTGGCCGGTGGGCTGATTTTTAAGTAATCCTCACCTTCTTCTACCTCAGCCCCGACTTTTCTCAGCTCCGTTGCCATGGCTGCCAAGCGGTCAGTCTCCTTTACCCGCCAGTTATACACATTGCGGATCACCGTAGGTCCTTTGGCAAACAACGCCGTTGTCGCAATGGTCATAGCGGCATCGGGTATCGCATTATAGTCACGGTCAATGCCATGTAGTTGATTACGCGTTACGGCGATATAATCATCACCCCAGTCTACTTCTGCCCCCATCGCTTGCAGGGCATCGGCAAAATGAATATCGCCTTGCACCGCATGCTGGCCAATACCGGTAACTTTTACGGTGCCACCTTTGATGGCGGCGGCGGCTAAAAAGTATGAGGCAGAGGACGCATCGCCCTCAACCAACCATTTACCGGGCGACTGATATTGCTGCTTACCTTTTATAATAAAACGCTGATAACCTTCATTGGTCACACTGACCCCAAAGCGTTGCATTAACGCCAAGGTAATATCAATGTAAGGCTTGGATACCAAATCGCCGATAATCTCAATCTCACTATCACCCTCTAGTAACGGGGCAGTCATCAATACGGCGGTTAAAAACTGACTGGAGACACTGCCGTCAATTTTTACCTTACCGCCGTTAAGGGTTTTACCGACAATCCGCAGTGGCGGATAGTCAGCATTAGCCAGATACTGAATATCCGCTTGCCACTGGGCTAAGGCATCGACTAAATGACCTATTGGCCGCTCATACATGCGTGGTTCACCAGTAAGGGTCACATCCACCTGCGAGCCGGCCAGCACTGCGGTTAGTGGCCGCATGGCGGTACCGGCATTGCCTAAAAACAGCTCAAGCGGCTCAGCCTTGTTGAACAGCCCGGCTAAACCCTCGACCTGGCATTGTGTGCGGCACTCCGATAAACGGTAATTCACGCCAAGCATGGTTAAAGCAGTTAGCATATGGCGCACATCATCACTGTCGAGTAAATTGCTGATATCGGTGCAGCCTTTGGCCAGCGCCGCTAATAACAAAACCCGGTTAGAAATGCTTTTTGATCCAGGTAAATGGACTTCCCCGCTGATGCTGGCTATAGGTGCTAAGGTCAGCGTTTTCATCCGTGCACCCGCTCAAATTCTTGCATAAAGCTGACCAGCGTTTGTACGCCCGCTAATGGCATCGCATTGTATATACTGGCCCGCATACCGCCCACCATGCGATGGCCTTTTAGCGCCAACAAACCATGGGTTTCGGCCTGCTCAACAAAGGCATCGTTTAAACGCTCATCTGCCAGAAAAAAGGGTACATTCATCCAAGAGCGATAACGCCGGTCGACGTCATTACTGTAAAAATCACTTTTATCAATATAATCATATAATAATGATGCTTTTTGCTGGTTACGTGTTGCCATTGCGCTAACGCCACCCTGTTGTTTTAACCAGCTAAATACTAAACCGGCCAGATACCAGGCAAAGGTAGGCGGAGTATTAAACATACTGTCATTTTCAGCGGCTAGCCGGTAATCCAGTACCGAAGGAATAATGGCATTTTTTGCTGGTAATAAGTCTTCACGTACTATGGCCAGGGTTAAGCCTGAGGGGCCGATATTTTTTTGCGCACCGGCGTAAATCACGCCATAGCGGCTGACATCAATAGGTCTTGATAAAATGGTTGATGATAAATAGGCTACCAGCGGACTTTGACTGTCAGGTAACCCGGTAAATTCAATGCCATCAACCGTCTCATTCGGACAGCAATGCACATAGGCCGCCCCCGGCGTTAACGCCCAGTCAGCCGGAGCAGTAATGCTGCGCAAGCCCTGTTCAGTGGTATGGCGAATATCCAAAACCTTAAGCTGGCCATATTTCTGGCCCTCTTCTACCGCTGATTTCGACCAGGCGCCAGAAACCACATAGTCGGCGGTCTGGCCAGGCTGCAACAGGTTAAGCGGCACTGCAGAGAACTGGCCGCGGCCGCCGCCATGCATAAACAGCACCTTGTAATTCGCAGGAATCGCCAGTAAGTCACGTAAATCCTGTTCAGCTTGCTCAGCTACTTTAATAAAAGCTTTGCTACGATGGCTTATTTCCATCACAGAGCAGCCACGCTGCTGCCAGTTAACAAATTCCTGTTGCGCTTGTTGCATGACTGCCTCTGGCAACATCGCCGGGCCAGCACAAAAATTAAAAGTGGTCATCTATTACTACTCGCTCCTGGGTTACTGATAATTGAACTGGCCTTGGGATGCGATCTGTGATCGTCTGTATTGTTATACTTAGTCATACTGATATTTTCTGCTATAGCGTAAAAACAAAACGAGCGCCAAGGCGCCCGTTTTAGTGGTGTTACGACTCGCTGCTATCATCCTGGGCTAACTGGCTGTCCTGCACCTCTGGTACGCTTACTGTATCAGTGGTGTCAGCATCGGTTGGCTCAGTATCAAGAATGGCGTCTTCAACCTGAATTTCGTCAATTTTGGCCACACCCACTACTTTTTCCTGCTCCTGCGTACGGATCAGGATCACGCCCTGGGTATTACGGCCCACTTCCGATACTTCTTTAACGCGGGTACGCACTAATGTCCCTTTGTTAGAGATCATCATGATTTCATCGGTATCGCTAACTTGCACCGCACCGACCACCAGACCATTACGCTCAGAGACTTTAATAGAGACTACACCCTGAGTAGCACGGCTCTTCGCCGGGTATTCCGTTAAAGCAGTACGTTTGCCGTAACCATTTTCGGTGACTGTTAATACAGCACCCTCGCCTTTAGGAATAATCAGCGATACCACAGAGCCACCTTCGCGTAACCGGATACCCCTTACGCCTGTTGCGGTTCGGCCCATTCCACGCACCTGATCTTCGGTGAAGCGCACGACCTTACCATCATCAGAGAACAACATGATTTCGTTGCTGCCGTCGGTAATATCGACACCAATCAGGTGATCGCCTTCATTCAGATTAACGGCAATAATACCGTTGGCGCGCGGCCGCGAGTATTCCGTCAGCGCGGTTTTCTTCACAGTGCCATTGGCCGTGGCCATAAACACATATTTGCCTTCTTCATATTCACGTACTGGCAGAATAGCGTTAATACGCTCACCTTCTTCCAGCGGTAACAGGTTTACTATAGGTTTACCACGGGCGGTACGGCTGGCCAGCGGTAATTGATATACCTTCATCCAGTACAAACGACCGCGGTTAGAGAAACATAAAATGGTGTCATGGGTGCTGGCAACCAGCAATTTGTCGACAAAGTCTTCATCTTTAACCGTGGTTGCTGCTTTACCGCGGCCACCGCGACGCTGAGCTTCATAGTCAGACAATGGCTGATATTTGGCATAGCCCAGATGCGACAGGGTTACCACGACATCTTCTTCGGTGATTAAGTCTTCCATATTGATATCCAGCATATTATCCTGAATATCGGTACGGCGGGCATCACCATATTGTGCTTTGGCAGCTTGCAACTCTTCGCAGATCACTTCCATTAAACGCTCCGGGCTAGCCAGAATGTGTAATAGCTCAGCGATCAGTGCTAACAGCTCTTTATATTCGGCCAGAATTTTTTCATGTTCCAGGCCGGTTAATTTGTGTAAGCGTAAATCAAGAATGGCTTGTGCTTGCTGCTCGGTCAGGAAATAAAAACCATCCCTGATGCCAAACTGCTCTTCCAGCCATTCAGGGCGGGCGGCATTCTCACCGGCCCGCTCCAGCATTTCACTGACACCACCCAGTTTCCAGCCGCGGGCCACTAAGCCTGCTTTGGCTTCAGCCGGGCTGGCTGAGGTTTTAATTAATTCAATAATTTCATCTATATTGGCCAGCGCAACAGCCAGGCCTTCTAAGATGTGTGCGCGATCGCGGGCTTTACGTAAATCGTATACGGTACGACGGGTTACCACTTCTCGCCGGTGCAAAATAAAGCATTGCAGCATTTCTTTCAGGCTTAACAGTTTGGGCTGGCCATCGTCCAGCGCCACCATGTTAATACCGAATACGGTTTGCATCTGCGTGTTAGCATACAGCTGGTTTAACATCACATCAGATGATTCACCACGTTTGAGCTCAATAACGATACGCATACCGTCTTTATCAGACTCATCCCGCAGCGCAGAAATACCCTCGATACGTTTTTCTTTTACCAGCTCGGCAATTTTCTCAATTAAGCGGGCTTTGTTTACCTGATAAGGCAGCTCATGGACAATAATGGTCTCACGGCCGGTTTTCTCGTCAGTTTCAATAAAGGTTTTACTGCGGATATACACCTTGCCACGGCCGGTACGATAGGCTTCTTCAATGCCTTTACGGCCATTGATAATAGCGGCTGTCGGGAAATCCGGGCCGGGGATAAACTGCATTAATTCATGCAGTGCTATATCCGGGTTTGCAATCATCGCTAAACAGCCGTCAATCACTTCATTTAAGTTATGCGGCGGAATATTAGTGGCCATACCTACGGCAATACCGGAGGAGCCGTTAATTAATAAATTAGGGATCTTGGTCGGTAAAACCGCTGGTATTTGTTCTGTGCCGTCATAGTTAGGCACAAAATCAACGGTTTCTTTATCCAGATCGGCCAGTAACTCATGGGCGATCCGCGCCATTCTCACTTCGGTATAACGCATGGCGGCGGCAGAGTCACCGTCAATAGAACCAAAGTTACCCTGACCATCTACCAGCATATAGCGCAGTGAAAAGGGTTGTGCCATCCGTACTATCGTATCGTAAACAGCACTGTCACCATGCGGGTGGTATTTACCTATTACGTCACCTACCACACGGGCAGATTTTTTGTAAGCTTTGTTCCAGTCGTTACCCAGTTCCTTCATGGCAAAGAGTACGCGGCGATGCACCGGCTTTAAGCCGTCACGTACGTCTGGTAAGGCACGGCCAACAATAACGCTCATGGCGTAATCGAGGTAGGAGTTTTTTAGTTCGTCTTCTATATTGATCGGAACTATTTCTTTGGCC